>DATCEM010000239.1:0-3607 GCA_036510175.1 Solirubrobacteraceae bacterium
CACGGTGAGCCCGATGCCCAGGATCGCATCGCCGATCGCCAGCACGGCCAGGCTCGGGAGGGCCCTGCCGATGTTCGAGATGTTGATCGCCACGAACGAGAAACGGTGCAGATGTCCCAACCAGATGCCGAGGGGGAGACCGACGATGAGCGAGAGGGCGATCCCCGCCCCGCTGATCGCGAGCATCTGAAGCGTCAGGTGGATGAGCGACGGGGCGGACGGGTCGGCGGGCAGGGCGCCGTTATGGATGATGAAGCGCAGCGCCTCGATCAGCGTGTGCATCAGACGCGCGCCCTCGTCCACGGGGTCAGAGCACGCTGGAGGAGCACGAGCAGGCCATCGGCGAGCAGCGCCAGCGCCACCGCGAGACCGCCGGCGACGATCAGCTCGGTCTTGAACACGCCGTCCTGGATCGCGTTGAAGATCGGGACGCCGAGTCCCTGGTCGCAAATGTAGGAGGCGACGGTGGCCAGCGCGATGACGGTGACCGTGGCGATCCGCAGGCCGGCGATGATGCTCGGGAGAGCGAGCGGGAGCTCCACTCGCCACAGGCACTGGCGCTCGGTCATGCCCATTCCCCGTGCCGCCTCGCGAACCTCGTCGGGCACCTCGCGGAGGCCGGTGACGATGTTCCGGAAGAGGATCAGCAGGGTGTAGGAGATCAGCGCGACCTCGGCCGTGCGCGCGCTCAGACCGAGCGGCTTGAACGGCACGAGGATCTCGAACAGGGCGAGCGACGGAATCGTGTAGAGGATCCCGCTGACCAGGATCACCGGGCGCTCAATCCCGCGCCGGCGGTACGCGAGCAGGGCCAGGGCGAACGAGATGGCGAACCCGATGGCGACCGCGATGGCGGACAGTACGACATGCTGGCGAAGCGCCGGCCACAGCACGCCGCTCCAGTTCTGCGAGATCCAGTCGGGACAGAAAAGCCGGTTCGAGCGCTCGCACGCGTAGCTGCTCGGGGCCCCGCCAAAGGTGGGGATCACCGGGGCGACGGCCGCGACCGCGATCACCCCGGCCCGCCGCTTTCGCCCGCCTCGCTCGGCCCTCCGCCCTCGCCCGCCTCGCCGCCCTCGCTCGCCTCGCCGCCCTCGCCCGCCCCGCCGCCGTTCGCGAGCGCCCCGTCCTGACCGAGCAGACCGCCGACCAGCTCGAGCGTCACCAGCCCGGCGACGTCATCGTCGTCGTCGATGACGGTCAGCGGTCGCCCACCCGAGGTGAGGATCATCGACAGCGCGTCGCGGACCGTGCTCCGCAGCGGAACCCGGCGGCCGCTCGGCGCGAGACCGTTGGGCTGGATCAGCTCGACGTCCCCGAGGGTTGTCAGCGCGAGCCGCTTCAGCCCGCGGTCGGCACCGACGAACTGAGCGACGAAATCGTCCGCCGGCTGGCTCAGGAGCTCGGTCGGAGGGGCGTACTGGGCAAGCACGCCGCCCTCGCGCAGGATCGCGATGCGGTCGCCCATCTTGATCGCTTCGTCGATATCGTGGGTGACGAAGACGACTGTCTTGCGCACCTTGGCCTGGAGGCGCAGGAACTCGTCCTGGAGGCGCCCGCGGTTGATCGGATCGATCGCGCCGAACGGCTCGTCCATAAGCATGAGCGGCGGGTCGGCGGCGAGCGCGCGCGCTACGCCCACCCGCTGCCGCTGGCCGCCGGAGAGCTGGGTGGGGTAGCGGTCACGCATCTCGTCGGGATCGAGTCCGATGAGCTCGAGCAGCTCGTCGCTGCGGCGAGCGATCCGTGCCCGATCCCAACCGAGCAGCCGTGGCACGGTGGCGACGTTCTCCCCAATCGTCAGGTGGGGGAACAGTCCGATCTGCTGGATCACGTAGCCGATCTCGCGCCGCAGCTCGTCGGGCCGGCGCTCGAGCACGCTGCGGCCACCGAGCAGGATGTCGCCGCTCGTTGGCTCGATCATGCGGTTGATCAGGCGCATCGCGGTCGTCTTGCCCGAGCCCGAAGGACCGACGAGCACGCACACCTCGCCGGCGGGCACCTCGAGACTGAGCTCGGCGATCGCGGGCGTCGCCTGGCCGGAGTAGCGCTTGGTGACACGCTGGAGCTCTAGCGGCGCGGCCGGCGCGAAGCCGGACGACCCCTCCGGTCGGGCGTTGTCTGATTGGGAAATCACGAGAGCGTGCGCTGCGGCGCGCACACAGGCTATTGATTGCCCGCCTCGCGCGCTAACAATTCGGTTACAGCCGCGCCCCCAGGGCTGCGCCAGCTCGCCTCGCGGGACGGCTGGGGGCGCTACGCCGAGCTCTTCGCTAGAACTGGCCCGCGCCGCCCGCTTGCGCGCCGATCGCCCGTGCGACCCGACGCTCGGGCGAGATCCGCACGACATCCCAGGCCAGGCCTCCGCGCTCCAGCGCACCGATGAGCGCCGCTGACGGGTCGATTTGCCAGCGTCCGAGTCCGTGACGCGCGGAGGTGGGAAAGGCGTGGTGATTGTTGTGCCATGCCTCGCCGAGCGTGGGCAGCGCGAGCCACGCGAGGTTGCGCGATTCATCACCCGTGTCGTACGTCTTGGCGCCGAAGAAATGACACAGGGAATTGATGCTGAAAGTCGCGTGGTGCAGGCAGAAGATGCGCACCACGCCGCCCCAGAGCAGGCCCGTGAGTCCGCCGAGCAGCGTCCCGGTGAGCAGGACACCGAGGCCGAAGGGCAGCGCGAGCCCGGCCAGGACCCAGAAGATGAACGTCCGGTCCACGAAGCCGACCACCGGATCCGCGAGCAGGTCGGGCGCATACCGCCGTTCGCTGGCGACGCCGTCCATCCCGAAGACCCACCCCAGGTGCGCGTGCACCAGGCCACGGACCGCGCAGCGCCAGCCCGAGCCGTGCCCGACGTGCGGGCTGTGGGGGTCGCCCTCGTGGTCGGAGTACGCGTGGTGCATGCGGTGCTGAGCGACCCACTCGATCACCGGACCCTCGGCCGCGGCGGACCCGAGCGCGGCGAGCACGCCGCGCAAGACCGGATAGGTGGCAAAGCTCCGATGCGTGAGCAGACGATGAAAGCCGACGGTGATGCCCATGCCGGTCAGCACGTAGGTGATGGCGAAGACCACGAGATCCTGCCAGTGCAGGGCCCCGCCCCAGGCACTGCGGGCCGCCCAGACCAGGGCCAGCGCGGGCACCAGCGTCATCACCCCCGTCGCCACGCGATCGACGATCGGATGCGCTACGCGATCAAACTCGCTATCGATCGGACCAGCCGACTGCGGGGCTTCCAATGCGTGCTCCTCTTCTCGTGTGGCCGTTGCACGGGCCGCACTTGATGAGGAGCGTGACCACCACTCGACTTTACGGGCGCTGCCGTACCGCCAAGCTGGACTACCCACGGTAGCCGAAATTTGCGGGCGCTGACCAGCGGCTCACACTCGACGGGACGATCACGTCGAGCGCGACGAGGAAGTCGCGCTTGTTAGCGCCAGGCTAAGGCGGCGCGGCGCGGCGCGGCACGGGCGCCCGTGCTCGCTCGCTTTCGCGCATCGTGGCGAAGCCGCAGAGGCGGATGTTCGCCACCGGGCCAATGACCGTCGGCCGATCGCCCGGAATACTGCCCGCGTTCGCTGCGCAGGGTCATGACCATGAATCGAAG
>DATCEM010000240.1:0-2491 GCA_036510175.1 Solirubrobacteraceae bacterium
CTGGGTCGGGCGGCGGACGGGGACGAGCGGACTGGTCGGCGAGCCCCTCCCCTATCCCGGCTGGCTCGGACGGTGGCCCGCGGTGGTCGGCATCTTCGGCTTCGCCTGGCTCGAGCTCGTGTTCATCAACCGCGATGACCCTTCGACGCTTGCCCTTCTCACCGCCGCCTACGCGCTCGTGCAGCTCGTGGGCATGGCCTTCTTCGGCATCGAGCGCTGGAGCGAGCGCGGCGACGCCTTCGCCGTCACCTTCAACCTCTTCGCCCATCTCGCGCCGTTCGAGTACCACGACGGGACGGTCTACTGGCGCAGGCCGCTCTCCGGGCTGACGAGCATCGAGACGATGCCGGGAACGGCGCCGCTGCTGTGCACGATGATCGGCACGACGACGTTCGACGGCGCCTCCAACGGCCCGGTCTGGCGCTCGGTCGCTCCTTCGATCGTGCGCGACTTCCAGCGCCTCGGTCTCAGCGGCCCGGCATCGCTCGAGCTCACGGGCGCGCTCGGGATCGCCTTCTGCGTCCTGCTCGTGGCAACCGTGTACTGGCTCGGGATCAGGGGGATGCAGTCGGTGTCCGGCGCGCATGCCACGCACGAGCTCGGGACTCGGTTCATCCACACGATCGTCCCCATCGCCTTCGGCTACCTGCTGGCGCATTACTTCTCTCTGCTCGTGACCCAGGGCCAGGCGACGGCGTCCTTCATCTCCGATCCCCTGGGCACCGGGTCGAACCTCTTCGGCACCGCCAACGTCCAGATCGACTGGGGGCTGATCTCCGCCGCGGTGATCTGGTACGTCCAGGTCGCGGCGCTGGTCAGTGGGCACGTCTCGGGACTGGTGGCGGCCCATGACCGGGCGCTCGTGGTCTACGGCGACGTCGAGGAGGCGGCCGAGTCCCAGCGTTGGATGCTCCTGGTCATGGTCACCTTCACCTGCTTTGGCCTGTGGCTGCTCTCGGCGGTGAACACATGAGGCCCGGCGCGTCGTGAATCGCATCGGCGCGGTTTCATGGCAATCGATGTTCCGAAATCAGAGGAGCTGAAGAGATGTTCGTGTTGACAACGTGGAAGCGGAGGGCGCCGCTCATCGTCGCGGTCGGCCTGCTCGCCGCCGGGTGCTCGTCGACCAAGGGCGGCTCGACGTCGGGCTCCGCCTCGCGCTCGACGAGCACGAGCACGATGGCGGGGATGAACATGGGAGCGGCGGTGCCGTCGGTCAACGGGATCAAGGCGGTTCCCACCCAGGTGCTGGCGACGGCGACGTGGCAGAACATGAAGATCGAGGCCCGGACGATGACGCCGTCCACCTTCCTCGAGTATCAGGGCACGACCCCGGGAGGGTCGGTCAAGCTCAAGACGGTCCACCCGACCAAGCACGACAGCTTCCATCTCATGGTCATGCTCAACGACATCCATTCGGGCTACCCGATCCCCTACGCCCAGGTGTGGGCGACGATCAGCAGGGCGGGCAAGATCGTCTACGACGACGAGCAGTGGCCGATGCTCTCCGAGTACATGGGTCCGCACTACGGCAACAATGTCGCCCTGCCGGGACCGGGCCACTATCAGCTGAGCCTGCTCATCAGCCCCCCCACCGCGTCGCGGCACCTGGAATACAGGGGCATGTGGATGTCCCCCCACCGCGTCAACGTGGCCTTCAACTGGTCGCCGCCGAAGTGAGTGGGGTAACCCGCCGCAAGTTGCTCGTCTCGGCCGCCGGTGTCGCCGCCGCCGGGGCGGCTGTCGGAGTCGGGATCGAGCTCGCGGGCTCGAGCCCGGCCGCCACCATCCCCCTGGGGCCGCAGCCGAGCGGCATGCCGGCGCGCCAGCATGCCTGGACAACGACCCTGACCCGGGACCGCGACGGCAACCCGATCGCGCCACAGTTCGACCGGTTGCTCTTCTACAGCCTCCAGGGAACGCCCACGCCCGCGCATGCGCGAGCGCTCGAGGCGGTGCTGCGCGCGCTCGAGCGCGCCTTTCCCTGGGGTCCGCACGGCCTGCTCTTCACCGCCGGGTGGGGCCCCGGCTACTTCGAAGGCGGGCTCGACGTCGCCTCGCCGATCCAACGTCCCCAGGCACTCTCGTCCTTCGAGCTCCCGACCCTCGACGACTACGACCTGTGCCTCCACCTCGCATGCGACGACGAGGACCGCCTCGCCGCGATCGAGGCGGCGCTCGTCCGGGGCGAGCGGCTGCCCGGCATCGGAGGCTCACTCGAGCTCGGCGCGGGCCTGAGCTGGCGCGAGACGCGGACGGGCTTCGCCGGCGCCGGCCTGCCCGCTCGCCACCAGAACGTCGGCGGGATCCCGCCGGGCCATCCCGTCCCCCCAACCTCGCCCCTGTTCATGGGCTTCAAGTCGAACCTGCGCAAGAACCAGGCCACCGAGGACTACGTGACCATCGCCGACGGCCCGTTCGCCGGCGGGACCACGATGCAGGTGAGCTACATGCGCCTGCGCCTGGACAGCTGGTACGGGTCGCTCGACGA
>DATCEM010000241.1:0-4176 GCA_036510175.1 Solirubrobacteraceae bacterium
TCCACACGAGCGCGATGAAACCGAGGCTGGCGAGCACCGTCGCCGTCTTCAGGACCCAGTAGGCAGCCGGGAGCGGCAGCAAGCCCAGCGGGTAGGTGAGGAGCGTGAAGGCGGGGCCGTACGGGCTGCGCAGGTTGTGCCAGCTCGTCATCCCGTAGATGGGATCGTGCTGTGCGGCGCCGATCACGTGCGAGTAGGGGTTGAGGTGGTGCAGGGCGCCCAGGCGCGCGTAGCCCAGGTAGTTGAAGAGGTCGGTGAGCTGTAGCGGCGGACCGAGGAGGAGGACCAAATGAAGCGCCACCACCGCAATGACGATCGTCCGCATCGAGAGCAGGCGCACCGAAGCCAACGCCACCGCATACGCCACCGTCATCGCCAGCAGGACGGCACTGAAGCCGTAGCTCATGGCCAGCGGACTGGCGCTCAGGTGCCCGAAGAGGCCGTGCAGTGGCCCCGCCACCCACCCCGGGAAGGCGTACCAGCTGCTGGGAACGAGGACCGTCGGACCAGCGGTCGCGAACACGACGACGATCACGCAGGCGGCGAGCAGGCCCCCCAGCGCCGCCAGCCCGTAGGCCGGCCGCGACAGCCGCAAGCCCACGCGGGGCAGGCGCAGCTCCGCGCCGCGAAAGGCGAACCGCGGCAGGACGATCGTCGTCTCGGCGCGCCCGGCACTCATACTGGCCACAGCGACGGGAGCACCCGAAACATCCCCCTGGCTGAGGTCATCCCGCATCGCCCCGAATGGTGCCCTGGGGTGTATTGGAAGGGTCACCACCGAGTTGGCATCTCGTTAGGGATTGATTCGAATACGAGCGTGCGAGATGCACACCGTGTAGGGCGGATGTGGGTCTGAGTAACATCACCGCACCGTGAGCTTCGTCGCGCTTGACGAAGGTGTGCGCGGCCCGAGTTCACGCGCCGGCGCGCGGGGCGCCAATCCCCTGCTGGCCGTCGGCGCCCTGACCGTCCTGGCTGCCGTCCTGCGCTTCGCGCGAATCGGCCATCAGGGATTCTGGTTCGACGAGGCGACCACGGCGCTGCTCGTCCATTTCTCCCCCGGGAAGATGCTTGGGCTGCTCCCGAAGACGGAGTCGACGCCGCCCCTCTACTACTCCATCGCCTGGGTGTGGGCGCGCATCTTCGGGTTCGGCGAGACGGGGCTACGCTCGCTCTCGGCGGTGGCCGGGGTGCTCACCGTGCCCGTCGCCTACGTGGCGGGCGCGAAGCTGATCTCGCGCCGCGCGGGGGTGATCACGGCGGCACTCGTCTGCACGAGTCCGCTTCTCATCTGGTACTCGCAGGAGGCGCGCTCCTACGAGCTCGTGGTGCTCCTTTGCGCCGTCACTCTGCTCACCTTCGCCTACGCGCTTTCGGCGCCCAGCCGGCGCTCCCTGCCCGCTTGGGCGCTCGCGTGCGCGCTCGCGCTGGCGACGCACTATTTTGCCGTGCTCGCCGTCGTTCCCGAGGCCGCCTGGCTCCTCGTCGTGCACCGGCGCCGGCGTTCGGTGCAACTCGCCGTTGGGGTGATCGCCCTCGCCGGCCTGGCCCTGATTCCCCTGGCGATCAGCCAGCAGGGCACGGGAAACTCGAACTGGATCGCCAGGATCCCGCTCGGCAGCCGGCTCGGCCAGGTCACGCCGCAGTTCCTGCTCGGGTTCGGCGCCCCCGCGGGTCGCTGGCTGCGGGCGATCGACGCGGTGGTGGTGCTCGCGGCCCTCGCCCTGCTCTGGTGGCGCGGCACCCGGGACGAGCGGCGCCGGGCCATGCTCGCCGGTGGCCTCGCCGTGGCGGGAGCCGTGGTCATGCTGGCGCTTCTCGCCGCCGGCGTGGATGACCTGCTTACCCGCAACGTCATCGTCCTGTGGCTTCCGCTCACGCTCGTCGTCGCCGCCGGCCTGGGCTCCTCCCGCGCCCGCCGCGTGGGGACGGCCGGCGTGGTCGTGTTCTGCGCGACCGGCATCGTCGCCGCCGTCGGCGTCGCCGTCGAGCGCAACCTCGAGCGTCCCGACTGGCGGCCGGTCGCGCGGGCGCTCGGTCAACCTCCCGCGCACGTGGGCCGGGCGATCCTCATCCAGCACTACCGGAGGTTGCTCCCCCTGTCGCTGTATCAGCCGCGCCTGAGGTTCATGCCCCGCGGCGGCGCGCTCGTCGACGAGCTCGACGTGATCACCATCCGCTCATCCCAGCAGGACGCATGCTGGTGGGGTGCCGCATGCAACCTCATCCCCTCGCACCTGCAGCCTTCCTACCCGGTGCCCGGGTTCCGGGTTGTGGGCGAGCAGAACATCGAGCAGTTCACCGTCCTGCGCATGCGCGCGGCGAGACCCGTTCACCTGACCGGCCAGATGGTCTCGCGGGCACTGACGAACACCGAGCTCCGGCACGACGGGCTCATCCTCCAGCGCGCTCCGTAGCTCGCCGCAGCGCGCTGACCTCGCTGGGGGTGAGCTCCCGGCAGGCGCCCTCGGGCAGCGATCCGAGCTCGAGCGGCCCGAAGCGGACGCGCTCGAGCCGACGCACCGGGTGGCCGACCGCTTCGCACATGCGGCGCACCTGGCGCTTGCGGCCCTCGCGAATGGTGATCTCGATCGTGTCGGCAGCCACACGCTCCACCCGCGCGGGCAGGCTCGGGCCGTCTTCGAGCTCCACCCCATCGCGCAGTGCCCGCAGCGCCCGCTCGCGCACGGGCGCCCGCGCCAGCCGAGCCCGGTAGGTCTTCGGAACCTCGAAACGCGGGTGGGTGAGGCGGTGCGCGAGGTCACCGTCGTTGGTGAGGAGGATCAGGCCCGTGGTGTCGATGTCGAGCCGGCCGATGGGATAGAGCCGAACGCCGGCGGGCGCCAGCGTGACGACAGTCGGGCGCCGCTGGGGATCGCGTGCCGTCGAGACGACGCCGGCCGGTTTGTTGACCGCGTAGACCACGTGGCCGGCGACCACGCCGACCCGCTCGCCGTCGACGGTCACCGCGTCGGCCTCGCCCACGTCGCGCGCCGGATCGGTGACGAGGACGCCCGCGACGGTCACCCGTCCGGCGCGGATGACCTCCTCGGCGCCGCGCCGTGACGCGACCCCGGCCGACGCGAGGAACTTCCCAAGCCGCACGCTGCCACCATAGGGCCTATGGATCTCGAAGCACTCGAGCGCGCGCTCGCTGAGCGCGGGGAGCCCGCCTTCCGCGCCCGGCAGGTGTGGAAATGGGCGGCCCGCGGCGCGTCGTCCTATGAGCAGATGACCGACCTGCCCCGCGCGCTGCGCGCGGCACTGGCCGGCGAGGTCGCGTTTTCCACCCTCGCGGTCGAGGAGGAATGGCACGCCCGCGACGGCACTGTGAAGGTTCTCTTCCGCACGGGCGATGGGCGCGCGGTGGAGGCGGTGCTCATGCTCTACCGCGACGGACGGCGCTCGATCTGCGTCTCCTCCCAATCCGGCTGCCCGCTGACCTGCACCTTCTGCGCTACCGGGCAGATGCGCTTCGGACGCAATCTCACAGCTTCAGAGATCCTCGACCAGGCGCTTCATTTCCGGCGTCTGGGGGCGGTGGATCATGCCGTCTTCATGGGCATGGGCGAGCCGATGATGAACCTCGACGGCGTCCTCGGGGCGTGCGCGCGGCTCCCCGAGGTCGGCGTCACCCACCGGCGCACGGCGATCTCGACCGTAGGCTGGATCCCGGGGATCGAGCGCTTGACCGAGGAGCGGATGCCGGTGCGCCTGGCCCTCTCCCTCCATGCGGCGGACCCCGCTTTGCGCTCGGAGCTCATGCCCGTCAACGATCGCTACCCGCTGGCCGACGTCCTCGCTGCATGCCTGGATTACTACGAACGCAAGCGCCGGCGAGTGTTCGTCGAGTACGTGATGCTCGCCGGCGTCAATGACGGCTATGCCCAGGCGCTGGCGCTCGCCGACGCGCTCGATCGGCGGGTGTTCAAGGTCAACCTGATCCCCTACAACCCGACGGCATCCGACTACGAGGGCTCATCGCCCGCGGCGATCGCCGCCTTCAAGTCGGTTCTCGACTCGCGCGGCCTCACCGCGACCATACGCCTGACCCGCGGGCGCGACATCGACGCGGCGTGCGGCCAGCTCGCGGCGCAGGCGTAGATCCACCCGCGCCCTACCCGACGGGAGGGGTCGTGCTGCGAAAGGACCGCCCATTAACCCTTTCGCAGCACG
>DATCEM010000242.1:0-6900 GCA_036510175.1 Solirubrobacteraceae bacterium
CCGCCACCTCCTGCTCGAAGTAGGGCGCCCGGAGCACGGGCATCGGGGCGAACGCCGACTCGACGAGCTCGAGATGCTCCTCCTGCAGGGTCCGCCAGCGGGCGAAGTAGTCTCCGACCTCCGCCGGGAACACGCGGTTGACGATCACCGCGTCGGTCAGATACCCGTACAGGTTCAGATAGGTGAAGGTCCGCATGGCCTCGCCGATGACCATCTTGTCGGGGTTCATCACCAGTCGGATCGTCGAGCGCTCGCGGTCGCGAAGGATCTCGTTCATCGCGATCAAGTTCTGCGAGAGGCGCTGGATGTCGGCGAATACCGCCTCGGTGGGCAATGGGATGTCAAGCAGCGAGCGGGCGATGGGCCGCGCCGCGGCGAGGATCTGGCGCTCCTTGGGGAAAACCTTCTCGATCCACCAGCGCGCGATATCGGGGAAGGACAGGAGCCTCAGGGTCTCGCCCGTGGGCGCGCAGTCGACGACGATCACGTCCCAGTCTCCGGAGCTGTGGTGGGCCTGGAGGCGCAGCAGCGAGAACAGCTCATCCATCCCGGGCGGGACGCTCAGCTCCTCCGCCGAGATCCGGTCGACGCCGCGCTCGACGAAGAGCTCACCGAGCCAGTCCTGTACCCCGGACCAGTGGCGCTCCATCTCATCCTGGGCCTTGATCTCCTGCCCCCAGAGTCGATCGCCGACCTCGACGGGCTCGGCGCCGAGCTCGGTCTCCAGTGACTCGGAGAGGCTGTGGGCGGGATCGGTCGAGAGGACGAGCGTGCGCAGGCCATTCTGGGCGGTGCGCCGCGCTGTGCACGCCGCCACCGACGTCTTCCCGACCCCGCCCTTGCCGGTATAGAGGATGGTCCTCGGGCGCATGAGGTGAGCGAGTCTACGAGGGCGATATCCCCCGCGCCCCCATCCCCCGCTGCCCGGCGCTTGCGCGCGCTAGCGCCGCTTGGGGACCGGGGCGACGGCGAGCGTCCCGACGATCCGGTTGAAGTTCCCGGCCAGGTCGGTCGCGGCCAGTCGCACGGTGTAGGTGCCCGCCCGCCGCGGCGTGGGTACCCCGAAGGTGTTAGCTCCGTAGCCGAGCTCGGCGCTGGTGGCGAAGATCGTCGTGCCGTTATACAGCTCGACAATTCCCACGCGCGACTCCTTGGAGAGCCAGAAGTGAACGTCGGTCACGGCGCCCACGCGTGAACGATGCGTGGTCAGCGTCAGCGCCGGGGGAGTCCTCAGATCCTTTTCGAAGTCGCTCGCGGTGGTGCAGTACGCGCTGGCCTCCGTGCGTGTGCACAGCTCTTGCAGGAACCCGGTGACGAGCTCGTGATAGCTCAGCGGGTCCTCGTCCCCCGGTTGGTAAAGCGACCAGGCGCCGGTGTTGAAGTGCGGGACCTCGGCGAGCGCCTCCGCGTTACCGGCGTTGAAGAGCTGCTGGGCCTGCGTGTTGCCACTCACCTGCGCGTAGTCGTAGAGACCGATCAGGCTCTGGAGGAAGGCGTTGATAATCGAGGTGTGGGGGGCGAAGGAGTACTGGAGGTAGCGTGCACCGAGATGCGTGGGGATTCTCACTCCCGCGGGGGGAGCGGCCGTGAACAGGGGTAGCGCCTGGGCCGCGGTGATGAGGTAGGACGGGTTCTGGAACGCTTCATAGGCGCGCGTAAGGGCTTCCAGAGCCGTCCCCTGCGCCATCGCGCTGACCCACGGCGGTCGTCCGCCGTCGAAGCTGAAGTAGTACTCCCAGGCCAGGCCACCGGCTCGCTTCACCGCGAGCGGAATGAGCTCGGATAGCACCAGCTGGAGCTTCGGGTAGTCCGAGGGTCCGCCGGTGTAGTACCCGTCCGCCTCGCCGAAGGTCCCGAGCTCCTGGAGCTGAATCCCCTGCCCCGGGTAGTACTCCCACACGAGCTCCGAGCCGGCGAACTGGACCCGCTGACCTGAGGCGAGCAGGGGGCCCGTCGACCACCAATGCCGGTTCTCGTCGAGCGTCAGGAACAGGGCGGGCAGGCGCGACGGCGTCAGCTCGCCGGCGACCGCGATGCGGTGCATGGTGGTGAGGACGCTGTAGAGCTCGACCGCGCGCGTGCCCCTGAGCTTGGCCGCGGTGCGAATCGCCGCCTCGAGGCTCGCGTGGTCGCCGGCGTACTCGGTGGCGTCGATCTCCCTCTTCCGGTACAGCCCCTTAAGGGCCGAACCGATGGTCACCTGGGCGCGGGCGGCATGTGCGCGCTCCGCGTTCACGCCTGCGACCGAGCGGCGACGCGGACTCCGCACACGCCGACCCGACGTCGAGGGCGCGGGGGTCAGCGAGGCCGGCGCAAGGAATGGGTTCTGGCGAACGACGGCGTGGCCCCCGCGGCTGAGCACGAGCACGGGGGCGGCGGTGGCGGACGAAGCACCACCGAGCATGCCGACGGTGCAGGCGACCGCGACGAACGGTCCGAAGAGGCGCCTACGCACATGACCAATGCTACGCTCGGCGCGCGGTCATAGTCACGGTTGAGGAGGATCTTGCAGATGGGTCAACGAGCCCGATTCCACGGCATCGGGCTCGCGCTGGCGGTGGGCCTGACCGCTATGGCCTTGGCGGCCTGCGGGGGGAGCGGGGCCGGGACCGCGGGCACGAGCGCGGCGCAGCTCCTCAAGGAGACGTTCACCGGCTCCCACAAGATGACCAGCGGCACCGTCGACTTCGAGCTGGCGGTAGTCCCTTCGGGTTCGAGCACGCTCACGAGCCCGATCACCCTCAGCTTCGCCGGCCCCTTCCAGGATTTCGGCAAGGGCAAGGTCGGCAACTCCGATTTCACGCTGAGAGTCAGCGCGCTCGAGGAGAATCTGCTCTCGCTCGGTCTGGAATCGGTGGGCGGTAAGGGCTACGTCAGCCTGGGATCGACGAGCTATCCCTTGCCCGCGAGTGAGTTTCGCCAGCTCGAGTCGCGTCTCTCGCAGACCGGATCGGGGTCCGGGTCGAGCTCGGGGATCCTCGGCAAGCTCGGAATCAATCCGCTGCGCTGGCTCATCGATCCGAAGGTGTCGGGCTCAGCCACCGTCGGTGGCGCGAGCACCACCCATATCCGCGCCGGACTCAACGTGGGCGCGCTGATCGACGATCTCGGCACCTTCCTGGCCAAAGCCTCGTCCCTCGGCGTCCCCGACGCGAGCAAGATCCCGACGTCGATCTCTCCGGCCACCAGGGCCAAGATCCTCGCCGAGGTCCGTCGCCCGAGTGTGGACATCTGGACGGGAAGCACCGATAGGACGTTGCGCAGGCTTGCGCTGAGCCTGACCCTGCCGGTCACCGGGAAGATCTCGAGCGAGCTCGGCGGCATGAAATCCGCCGTCCTTTCCCTCGACATCGCCTACCAGGATCTCAATCAGCCGCAGAGCATCACGGCCCCTACTCGGGTCAGGCCCTACCGCCAGTTCGAGGCCCAGGTCAAGGAGCTGGTCACCGCCATCCGCGGCGCGGTGTCGAGCGCCGTACCGCAGACGAGCGCGACCGGGTCCTCGGCGGGGGCGAGCAGCACCGGACCGGGCTCCTACTCGGAGTGCATCACCTCGGCGAACGGCGACTACGCCAAGATGTACAAGTGCGCGGGGCTGATCGGCGGCGGCTGACCGCCGCTACTCCTCGCCGATCTCCTCGTCCTCCTCGAGCTCGTCGGGCTCGTCCTCTTCGTCGTCTTCGGTCAGCTCGGCCAGCGCGCGCGGGTGCTGGCGGATCTGGAACGCCTCGAGGAGCTCGTCGCGCTGGTGCTCGTCGACGGGGACCTCATCGGAGATGAGAACCCAATCCGGGCCGTCGAAGTCCTCCGTGGGGAAGAGCTCAGCATCGAGCTCGGGAGAATCGTCGACGACGATCAGGATCTCGGTCTGCGGGTTGAAATACGTACCCGGGCGGATCAGGAGCTCGTCGGGCTCGAAGCGACGTGGGTCGGCCATGCGGGGAGCAGCCTACAGCGCGCCCGCTCACGTGAGCTCGCTCAACGCCGCGATCTCCCGCTCGATCTCCGCCTCGACATCGAGTGGCGGCTTGCCGGCACGGGCACGGCGGTGGTTGCGGGCGATCACCAGGTCGCGGATCTCGCCGTGGATGCCGGCGTCGATCTGCGGCGCCGTGAGCCGCCGCAGTTCGGCCTCCACGTCCACGGTGGCTTCGCCGCGCCGGCGCCGGCGCTCGTTGCGTGCCTCGAGGAATTCGCGGATCTCCTCGTCTCGCTCGCGGATCTCCGCGGGCGATCCGGCCATTGCTCGGCTGACCGAGACGGAGTCCCGGTCCATGGCCAGGCGATCACGGCCGTATTCCTCCCAGTGCTTACCGCTGCGCAGCAAGGCCACGAGGGCGGCCACGCAGCTCAGGCCGACAACGATCCAGAGTACCGGTGCAAACAGGTCCTGGATACCTACCACCCGGCGAAGTCTGACATGGTCGCCCGGCCCGCGCGAGGTGCGCAGGCGAGGCGGCTCCGAAGCTCCGTGAGCTGACACTGTTGGCGGTACGGGCGCGATCCTGTACCCTTTGGTAAGAACGTTGACTGACTAGTCAATCTACCCCGGTAGGAGCCCGGTCCGCCTGCACCAACCAGGGCCGCGGCGGCCTCGACGGGGTAGTCAGAACCACTCTTTCAAGGAGCCATCAACCGTGGTCGATTTCACGCTCACCGACGAGCAGAAGAGCATGCGCGAGCTCGCGCACGACTTCGCTCAGAAGGAAATGCGGCCGGTCGCCTGGGAGTACGACAAGGACGGCACGTGGCCGCAGGCAGTCATCGAGAAGGCCTGGGAGCTCGGGCTGATGAACGGTCACCTGCCGGAGGCCTACGGCGGTCCCGGTCTCACCTACCTCGACGGCGCCATCATCGAGGAGGAGATCGCCTGGGGCTGCTCGGGCATCGGCACCTCCCTCACGTGCAACGGCCTGGCCAGCGCCCCGCTGGCCCTCGCGGGATCCGAGGAGCTCAAGAAGGAATATCTCGGACGCCTGAGCGAGGCACCGCTCCTCGCCTCGTTCTGCCTCACCGAGCCCGATGCCGGATCCGACGTCTCGGGGATGAAGACCAATGCCGTGCGCAAGGGCGACAAGTGGGTCATCAACGGCTCGAAGTGCTTCATCACCAACGGGAGCTACGCGAACTGGTACACGGTCTACGCCAAGACCGACAAGGAGGCCGGTCACCGCGGAATCTCCTGCTTCATCGTCCCGCGCGACGCCGGCGTCGTCGTCGACAAGAAGGAAGACAAGATGGGCCAGCGGGCGTCGAACACCGCCACCATCTCCTTCGACGATGTCGAGATTCCCCTGAACCATCTCGTGGGCGAGGAGAATAAGGGCTTCAAGATCGCCATGATGACGCTCGACCGGACCCGTCCGGGAGTGGCCGCGATGGCCACCGGCGTCGCCCGCGCAGCGATGGAGTTCGCCATCGACTACTCCAAGGAGCGGGTCCAGTTCGGTGTCCCCATCGCCATGCATCAGGCGATCCAGTTCATGATCGCCGACATGGCGACCAAGGTCCACATGTCCCGCCTGGCCACGTGGAACTCGGCGGTCCTGCTCGATCAGGGCAAGCGCAACACGCTCGAGTCCTCGCACGCCAAGCGCTTCGCCGCGGACTCGGCTATGGAGGTCACGACGGACGCCGTCCAGGTCTACGGCGGCTACGGCTTCATCAAGGAGTATCCCGTCGAGAAGCTGATGCGCGACGCGAAGATCCTCCAGCTCTACGAGGGCACGGCGCAGATTCAGCGCCTGGTCATCGCGCGGGAGACGCTGCTTCCGCGCCGCGTCGAAGAGCCTGCTCCCGCCGCCGTCTAGCGCGCGTTCGCGGACAGCTCGAAAATGGAGAGGGCCGCCCCCCCGGGCGGCCCTTTCTCGTCATGCAGCCGGGGTCGCTACTCGCGGCACGGCGGATATCCCAGGCGGTGTGCCCCCACACCACCCGGGATCGTGCCGCGTCCATTGGTCAAGCCAAGGCCCCCCCGAGCTCAACCACCCGACCATGTCGGACATGCCCCCAGTACTCGCAGGCGCAGCTCCCATTCCCGGCACGGCCGAGAGCCCTCCGGTGCTGAGCGACGATTGCGAGTTGCAAGCCCATCCACTGAGCACGGTATTGGCCCGAAGCCCCCGCTACGGGTGACATTTGTCACATGCCCGCGGCGGGCTCAGTCGGTGACGCTGAATTCCCAGATCGCCACACCGAGCATGACGAGTCCGAGCACGACGATGATCCCCGCCTCGAGGAGCGCGGGAACGTGCCAGCCCCACCAGGTGACGCCGGGATCGAGCACGCGCTGGGCGAGCGGACTGACGTGCAGATGGGAGAAGACGAGTCGGCGCATCGGGTCGACGGCGTAGGTGAGGGGGTCGATGCGGTTGAGTACGGCCAACCAGCCGGGCAGTCCCGAGACCGGAAACAGCGCCCCGGAGATGAAGAACATCGGCATCACGACCATCTGCATGACGCCCATGAACGACTGCATCTGGGTGATCCGGGCGGCGACCATGACGCCGAAGGCCGTGATCGCGAAGGCGAGCAGGACCTGCAGGACGAACACGCCGAGGATCAGGGTGGGCGCGTAGGGAACGTGGACGGCTCCCGCGAGGCAGAGCACGATGACGCCCTGGAAGCTGGCGACGGTGGCGCCGCCGAGGCATTTACCGATGACGATCGAGCTGCGGCGGACGGGGGCGACCATCATCTCGCGCAGGAAGCCGAACTCGCGATCCCAGACGATCGAGGCGGCCGAGAACATCGCCGTGAACATCACCGAGATGCAGAGGATGCCGGGGTAGATGAACGTCTTCAGGTTGACGCCGTGGGTGCTCGCCGCCGACAGCGTCTGCAGCCCCGAGCCGAGAACGAAGAGGAAGAGCAGCGGCTGTATCAGCGTCGTCGCGATGC
>DATCEM010000243.1:0-3453 GCA_036510175.1 Solirubrobacteraceae bacterium
GCGAAGCGAGATCGAGCTTGTTCGGCGCGTACTTCTCCATAAAGCGCTCGCCCTTGGCATTGAGCAGCCACGCCCCTTCGCCGCGCGCTCCCTCGGTGATGAGGAAGCCATTCTCGGCCAGCGTCGTCGGGTGGTACTGGACCATCTCCATATCCATCAGCTTGGCGCCGGCACGGAAGGCCTGGGCGATGCCGTCGCCGGTGACGATCAGGCCGTTCGTGGTCGGCTTGAACGCCTGTCCGGCGCCACCGGAGGCGAGGATCACCGCCTTGGCGTCGAAGACCTCGAGTCGGCCATCGCGGAGATTGCGACAGATCGCGCCCACGCAGTGCCCGCCCTCGTCGGTCAGCAGGTCGGTGGTGAACCACTCCTCGTAGCGATCGACGGTCCCATGGTGCTTCATCAGCTGCTCATAGAGGACATGGAGGATCGCCTGCCCGGTGATGTCCGCGACGTAGTAGGTGCGGGCCTGGGAGGCTCCGCCGAAGGCACGGGTCCCGAGCCGGCCCGTCTCCGAGCGGTGGAAGGTCACGCCGATGTGCTCGAGGTAGAGGATCTCCTCCGGCGCCTCGCGGCACATGATCTCGATCGCATCCTGGTCGCCGAGATAGTCCGAGCCCTTGACCGTGTCGAAGGCGTGCGACTCCCACGAGTCCTCAGGGTTGAGCGCCGCGTTGATCCCGCCCGCCGCCGCCACCGAATGCGAGCGGATCGGATGCACCTTGCTGACCACCGCGACCGTAGCGCCCGAGCTGGCAGCAGCCAGCGCCGCACGCTGGCCCGCCAGGCCGGCGCCGATGATGAGGACGTCGTGAGACGGCACGAGGGGCGATTCTACGCGGGTGGGGGTGGCCACCGCGGCCAGTCGCTTCCCGGGGCATGCGGCGGGCTCGCGCGTCGTGCCGGGTCCGTCAGCAGCTGGCCACGGGCGGACACCCCCACCCGCCAGCCGCAGCAGGACGCGGCCGCAGCGGGCGCACGGCGGGACGGGGCCGCCCGCCCGCCGAGCCCAGCCCACAGGCCGTTGCCGTTGGCTGGTAGGTGGGGTTGTCCCTCGGCGAGGGGCGCCCCACCTACTGAGGTTTCATGCCCCCCCGCGGATTACGCGGGTGATACAGAACCCCCATCAGGTAATCCCGGTTCAGGCGTCCGATCACCCGGATGGAGATCTCCTTCGGGCAGGCCGCTTCGCACTCGCCGAAGTTCGTGCAGCCGCCGAACCCTTCGGAGTCCATCTGCTCGACCATGTCCTGGACGCGGGCGAAGCGCCCGGGCTGGCCCTGCGGCAGGCGGCCCAGGTGGGCGATCTTCGCGCCGGTGAAGAGCATTGCGGCGCCGTTGGGGCAGGCCGCGACGCACGCGCCGCAGCCGATGCAGATCGCCGCGTCAATCGCCTCCTCGGCGTCCTCGGGCGAGACCGGGTTGGCGTTGGGCTCGGGCTTGGGACCGGCGCCGACGCCGGTGTAGCCGCCGGCCTGCTGGATCCGGTCGAGCGCCGAGCGGTCGACGATGAGGTCCTTGATCACCGGGAAGGCGCGGGCGCCGAAGGGCTCGACGGAGATCGTCGCGCCGTCGTCGAACTGGCGCATGTAGACCTGGCACGTCGTCGTCGCGCCGCTCGGCCCGTGGGGGCGGCCGTCGATGGTCATCGAACAGGACCCGCAGATGCCCTCGCGGCAGTCGTGGTCGAAGGCGATGGCATCGCCGCCGTCGACGGTCAGGCGGTCGTTGAGCGCGTCGAGCATCTCGAGGAACGACTCGTCGGGCTCGACGTCGAGGACCTGGTAGGTCTCGAATCGGCCGGGCGCGTCGTGCTCCGCCTGGCGCCAGACACGCAGGGTGAAGTTCACCGGTAGTTCCTCGACTTGGGCTTCATCTCATTGAACTCGAGCTGCTCGACATGGCGCACGGGTTCGACGCCCCGTCCTTGGTCCTCCCACACGGCGACGTGGGCGAACCGCGTGTCATCGCGGATGGGCTCACCGTCCTCCCCCTGGTGCTCTTCGCGCAGGTGACAGCCGCACGATTCGTCGCGGATGAGCGCGTCGCGGCACATGAGCTCGCCGAGCTCGATGAAGTCGGCCACGCGTCCCGCATACTCGAGGCTCTGGTTGAGCGAGCGCCCGTCGCCGCCGACCTTGAGCTCGGACCAGAACCGCTTCCTGATCTCGGGGATCTCCTCGACCGCGCGAGCGAGCTTGGTCCCCGAACGCGAGACGCCACAGCAGTCGAGCATGAGCTTGCCCAGCTCGCGGTGGAAGTGGCTCGCCGGCGTGTCTCCATCGACCCCGAGCAGGCGCTGCAGGCGCTGCTCCACGTCGTTCTCGACCTCGGTGAACGCTGGGTGGCTCGGATCGGCGTGGGGCTCCTCTAGTCGCGCGAGGTAGTCGGTGCCCGTGTGCGGGAGGACGAAATAGCCGTCGGCCAGGCACTGCATCATCGCGCTGGCGCCGAGACGGTTGGCCCCGTGATCGGAGAAGTTCGCCTCGCCGATCGCGAACAGGCCGGGAACCGTCGACTGCAGCGTGTAGTCGACCCACAGCCCGCCCATCGCGTAGTGCGGCGCGGGGTAGATGCGCATCGGGACCTGCCACGGGGTCTCGCCGGTGATCTGCTCGTAGAGCTCGAACAGGTTGCCGTAGCGCGACTCCATCTCGTGCTCGCCGCGCTGCTCGATGGCGTCGCGGAAGTCCATGTACACCGCGCGCCCCGTCGGGCCGACGCCGAGTCCCTCGTCGCAAACGTGCTTGGCGGCGCGAGAGGCGACGTCGCGGGGGACGAGGTTCCCGTAGCGCGGATACATCTCCTCGAGGAAGTAGTAGCGCTCGTCGTCGGGGATCTGACCCGGCTCGCGCTCCTCCCCGCGCTCCCGCGGAACCCACACGCGGCCGTCGTTGCGCAGCGACTCGCTCATCAGCGTGAGCTTCGATTGGTGCTCTGCCGTGGCCGGGATACAGGTCGGGTGGATCTGCGTGAAGCACGGGTTGGCAAAGCCCGCTCCGCGGCGATATGCGCGCCAGATCGCGGTGACGTTGCAGCCCATTGCATTGGTGGAGAGGAAGTAGACGTTGGAGTAGCCGCCGGTCGCCAGCACGACCGCGTCGGCAGGGTAGGAACGGGTCTCGCCGGTGACGAGGTCCCGGGCGACGATTCCGCGAGCGCGACCGTCGCAGAGCACGATGTCGAGCATCTCGTGGCGCGTGTGCATGTTCACGAAGCCCGCCTTGATCTGGCGTGAGAGCGCGCCGTAGGCGCCGAGCAGCAGCTGCTGACCGGTCTGGCCACGGCAGTAGAAGGTGCGCTCGACGAGGACGCCGCCGAAGGAGCGCGTCGCCAGCAGGCCGCCGTACTCACGGTTGAACGGCACCCCCTGCGCCACGGCCTGGTCGATGATCTCGGTGGAGAGCTCGGCCAGCCGCCACACGTTGGCCTCGCGCGAGCGGAAGTCCCCGC
>DATCEM010000244.1:0-4124 GCA_036510175.1 Solirubrobacteraceae bacterium
CGATGTGACGAGCACCGCCCAGGCGACGCTCGCCGATGTGACGAGCAGCGCCCAGTCGCTCATCGCCGACCTCGAGGTGCGCACGGCCGATCGGCCCGAGATCCGCGTTGGAGCCGCGTTCGCCGGTGGTCTGCTGTCCGCTCTGATTCTGAGGCGCCTTGCCCGCTGAGAACGGCAAGCCCGAGAACATCGCCACCACGGTGACCGAGGTCTCCGAGCGGGTGACGCTGCTCGTCCGCGAGGAGATCGAGCTCGCCAAGGCCGAGGTCACCCACAAGGTCAAGAGCCTCGCCGTGGGGCTCGCCGTCGCCGCGGCGGCGGGCGTCTTCGGCTTCTTCGCCTTCATCATGCTTCTCTTCACCGCTGCTTGGGGGCTCAACCAGCTCCTCGGGAGCGAGTGGCTCGGGTTCCTGATCGTCACCGGGATCCTCTTGATCCTCGCCGTCGCGGGCGGCCTGTTCGCCTTCCGCAAGTTCAAGGTCGGCCCGCCGGTGCCCAGCCAGGCGATCGACGAGGCCCAGAAGATTCGCGCCACCGTGACCCAGAAGCCGGAGGTCAAGAGCTGATGGCCTCGCGGACCCCCGAAGAGATACGGGCGTCGATCGAGGAGAATCGCCAGCAGCTGGCGGTCTCGCTCGAGAAGCTGCGGGGAGAGGTCGTCGAGCTCTCCGACTGGCGCCGGCAACTCGTCGCCCATCAGGAGCAGATCCTCATCGGCGCCGGAGTGGCCGGCTTCGTGCTCGGAGGCGGCATCGCCGCGGTGGGCTCGCTGCTCTTCGGCGGCCGCCGCCGGCGCAACCGGCGCGCCTCCCTCACCAACGCGGCCATCGCCAGCGCCGCCGGCTCGATCGCCAACGTCGCGGATTCGATCGCGGCGAGCGCGACCGAGAGCTGAGGCCCGAGGCCCGCACGGCTCGCGCCCCCGGTTAGGCCGAGCGGGGGGTCAGGAACCGGCCATTCCGCGGTTGCGCGGAACGGCGTGCGTGAGTGAACGGCGCAGAACTCGGTCTGGGGTGACGACGGGACGGGTGCGGCGCAAACGTCCCCGCAGCGGATCGCCGTCGAGCAAGACCATCGAGGTGTCGGCGGCGGCTGAGGCCCTGCACAGGACGAAGGCGAGGACGAGCATCACCATCCACGCTGCAGCTATTAGACCAATGACCATGTTCTGATCTTTCCCCATGGCGTTAGTGCTGAAACCAACAAACGTGGCGGCGCTTCGGCGCCAGGGCCGCGAGCGCCCGCAGCGCACCTGATCTCAGTGCGGGAACAGCACGATGCGCGCGCCGGACTCGCGTGGCGCGGCCGAGGCGGCAGCTCGGGCGGGAGCTCGGCGACGTGGCTCGGCCCGATGCACCTCCCGACCGGGAAAGCTTGAGGCCATCACGTCGTCGGCATGCCCGGCCATCCGACACAGTGCTACAGCGATGATCGTCAGCGAAATCCAAGCTCCGGCGGCGATGAGGCCAATGACCATGTATGGGTTCCTTCGGCAGGGGGGAGCCGAACTTGATACTGGACGCCCGAAGTGGACGAATGATCTAGTTCGGGTAGGTGTTCGGACAACGGATGATCTACAACCGTCCTGCCGGCGTGAGCGATGAGAAGACTTAATGGAGGTTTGCCTTCGGTTTCATTCCAACAGGGAGGCGCTCGTCCCTCCCGCTCCGAGCAGCCCTGGACCGACGTGCGTGCCGATAACGGGACCGATCTCTGAGACGAAGGCGGGCTCTGAGCCGAAGATCTCCCGGCCGCGCTCGGCGAGCGCCTCGGCCTCGCGCGGAGCCTGGATGTGCTGGATCGCCCACCCGTTCCCGCCCGCGGCCTCACGGCTGCGCAGGAGGTCGACCATCCGCTCGAACGCGCGTCGCGAGGTTCGCACGCGCTCGAACGGGGTGATCTCCGACTCGAGCGCGAGGATCGGCTTGATCTTCAGCGCCGTGCCGAGCCAGGCCTGCGCGCTGCCGATGCGGCCCCCGCGGCGCAGATACTCGAGCGTGTCGACGGCGAACCACATCTTGAGCTGCGCCCGGGCCTCCCGAGCGCGGGCCGCGACGTCGGCGCCGTCGGCGCCACCGGCAGCCGCGGCGGCGGCAGCGAGGAGGACCAGCCCCTGGCCGCCGCAGCCGGTCTCAGAATCGATCACGTGCACGCGCTGAGCTCGCTCGCCGAGCTGATCGCGAGCCTGCTCGGCCGAGCGAACAGTGCCTGAGAGTGCCCCCGAGAGATGAATCGAGACGATGTCCGATCCTCCATCGAGCAGCGGCTCGTAGACCGCGAGGAAGTCTCCGATCGACGGCTGGGAGGTGGTGGGCAGGGTGTCGGCGGTGCCGAGCCGGGCGTAGTACGCGTCGTAGTCGCGCAGGTCGCTCTCGCGTTCGGTCTTCCCGTCGCGATGGACGTACAGGCTGACCTCGTGGATGTGGTTACGCTCCACGAGCTCGCGCGGCAGGTAATGACAGGTGTCGGAAACAACGGCGACGCGCTCCATCGAGGCGGCGGACCCTACCGATCCCCGCTCGTGCGCCGGGTCCTCGCCCGGAGCTTTCTACACTGACGGGGCCGTGGCACGCATCCTCCTCACCGGGGCGACGGGCCTGATCGGCTCGCATGTCGCCCGTCTCCTCGTCGAACGCGGGGACGATGTTCGCGTGACGGTGCGCGAGAGCTCGAACCTCGACGGCCTGTCCGGGCTCGGAGTGGAGACGGTGCGTGCCGACATCCTCGACCGACGGGCGATCCGTCGTGCCCTGCGCGGCATCGAGCGCGTGTTTCACGCCGCCGGTACCACCAACCTCGCGTTGAGCCGCGCGCGGACCTTCGCCGTCAACGTCGAGGGCACCCGGATCGTCCTCGAGGAGGCACTGCGCGCCCGAGTGGAGCGCGTGGTCTACACCTCCTCGGTCGCGGCGATCGGTCCCGCGCCGAAAGGGTCGACCGCGGACGAGTCCCAGGTCTGGGACGCCGGCCGCTACGCCATCCCCTACCTCGATGCCAAGCACGAGGCCGAGGTCGAGGTGCTGCGCCTGGTGGCACGCGGCCTGCCGGCGGTGATGGTCAACCCGGCACACGTGCTCGGTCCGGGGGACCCCGGGCGTTCCTCGACCACGCTCGTCCGGCGCTTCCTGCGGCGGCAGATCCCGGTCTACGTGGAGGGCACGCTCAACATCGTCGCCGCCGAGGACGTGGCGCGAGGCCACCTTCTCGCCGACGAGCTCGGCCAGGTCGGGGAGCGATACATCCTCGGAAATCGCAACTTCACGCTCGACCGCCTCTTCGCCGACCTCGGCCGGCTCTCGGGCGTCGAGCCCCCGGCGGTCAGGCTCCCCGCCCCCGCCGCCTTCGCGCTCGCGGGCACCGCCACGTGGATTCCCGGCGCCCCGATCACGGCGAGCACCGAGCTGCGCGCTGCATCACTGCACTGGGCCTACAGGAACACCAAGGCCAAGCGGGAGCTCGGCTGGTCGACCTCGCCCCACGAGGACTGCCTCGAGGAGACGATCGCCTGGTATCGCGAGCGTGACGGCGGCCGACTGGCGCCGCCCGGGACACGCCAGCCCTTTGGCCTCCGCCTGGCCGGCGCCGCGATCCGGCAGGCCGAGGCGCTCGCGACCCGTATCGTCTAGCTCCGCCATGGCGACGCTCTACCGGTGCACCACGCCGACGAACTGGCTGTGCCCGTGCGGCCGCGTCGCGCGCCTGCTCGCCCGCGAGGAGATCGCCTTCGAGGAGGTCCGCGTGCCCCAGCGCCGTTCCCGCCGCGACGAGGTCGCGGCGCTCACCGGCCAGGTCCGGGTACCGGTCCTCGTGCTCGACGGACAGGCGATCTGCGACTCGCGCCGGATCGCCGAGCACGTGGAATTCGCCAGGGGCGAATTCCATTGACGCATTTCCCCGGGGGAAATGCGTCGTGGGTGGCGGCGGGCCGCCCGCGCGGCCGGGGGTGGGCGATTTACGGACGCCCCTCGTCCGTAAACCGCCCACCCTCTTAGGCGGCGGCGCCGCCCGCACGCCGCGCGCACGCCGCGCGCACGCCGCCCGCACGCCGCGCGCACGCCGCCCGGGCGCCGCGCGCACGCCGCCCGCACGCCGCCCGGGCGCCGCGCGCGGGCCGGCGGCGCCCG
>DATCEM010000245.1:0-2881 GCA_036510175.1 Solirubrobacteraceae bacterium
CCGAGCGCATCGCCGCGCGCGCTACGACGGGGATCGCGGCGGGCGATGTGATCCTCCTGCACGATGCGGACTTCTACAGCTCGCGCGACTCGCATCGGCGCACGGCGAGAGCGCTTGCGCTCGTGATCACAGAGCTCAAACGCAGAGAACTCGGTACCGTCCTAGCAGTCTGAGAGCCTTGACCCGTGTGCCGGGCACCTGAGACGATGCTTGCGCGCGGGGCTGGGTGCCGGCCGATCGGTCGACGCTGTCGACCGAGCCAGGTGTCCCCAGCACAGCGCAGGGCCGTACAGAGAACATGACCACCGCTTCCGATACAGGCGCTCCTGACCTTGCGCGCCCTAGCGTCCCCGAGTACTCCCGCTTCGCGATTGGCTTCGACGATCGCGATCGGGCGCGGGTCCATGAGCTGATCGACGGCGTGTTCGACTCGGGCCGCTGGTCCGAGGGCGAGCTCACGCAGCGCTTCGAGGTGGCGTGGGAGGAGTGGAACCGGGTCCCCGCCGTTGCCTGCTCGAGCTGGACGGGCGGGGCCCTTGCGGCCCTGGAGTTCGCCGGCGTGCGAGGGGAAAGCGTCCTGTGCCCGTCGAACACCTTCATGGCCACGCCGCTGGCCGCGGTCCACGCGGGCGCGCGCGTGGAGTTCGTGGACTGCAACCGCGAGGACCTGTGCATGTCCTTCAGCGACTTCGAGGCCAAGGCCGAGCGCCACCGTCCGCGGGCGGCGATGCTCGTGCACATCGGCGGCCACATCGCCTTCGACGCCGAGAAGATCGCCGCGTACTGCGCCGAGAACGACATCTTCCTGATCGAGGATTGCGCTCACGCCCACGGCGCGAGCTGGAACGGCCGGCGCCCCGTGAGCTTCGGCGACGCCGGCGTCTACTCGCTCTACGCGACCAAGACGATCTCCACCGGCGAGGGCGGCGTGCTCGTGTCGAACCGGCCCGAGATCCTCGAATACGCGCGGAAGTTCCGCAACTACGGAAAGCCCGACTACGACGTTGCCGGCGTGAACTTCCGCATGAACGAGTTCACCGCCGCGCTCGCGCTCGTGCAGATCGAGCGGCTCGAGGAGATCGTGGCGTGGAAGAACGACGTCGCCCGCGCACATCTCGACCCGGTCAACCCGAGCCGGCTCGAGCTCCCCGAGGGCATGACCTCGGGCCTGTACAAGTACATCGTCTTCGACTGGCTCGAGCGCTCCACGGGCCGGGTGTACGACGAGCCATGCCACCGGATCATGGGCCACGACGTCGAGTTGCCCAATACCGATTGGGTGGCGCGCAACCATTCGTGCGTTCCCTTGTACTACCGGCCGGCGACGGACTGACATGAGAGTCCTGGTAACCGGCGGCTCGGGGTTCATCGGCTCGCACGTGGTCGACAAGCTCCGCCTGCGCGGGCATACGCCGGTCATCTACGACCTGCGGCCTTCGCCGTGGCACGAGGCCGGCAGCGTCGAGACCGTGCTCGGCTCGATCACCGATCGCGAGGCGCTCGAGCGGGCGCTCCAGGGCTGCGACGCCGTCGCCCACCTGGCCGCGGTGGCCGACGTCAACGACGTCCATCGCGAGCCCGAGGACGCCGAGCGCGTCAATGCCCGCGGGACGGTCACCGTGCTCGAGGCGGCCCGCCGCTCCGGCGTGAAGCGGATCGCCTACGCGAGCACGATCTGGGTGTACTCCGACTGCGCCGAAGACGATGTCAACGAGGACACGCTGCTTCCGCCACCGAGCCACCTGTACACGAGCACCAAGCTCGCAGGCGAGCTCTACTGCAAGGCCTATCAGGAGCTCTACGGGATCGACTACACGATCCTCCGCTTCGGCATCCCCTACGGACCGCGGGCTCGCGAGGCGGCGGTCATCCCGGCGTTCGTCAACAAGGCGCTCAAGGGGGATCCGCTCACCCTCGCCGGCGACGGCCTGCAGTCGCGCCGCTTCGTCTACGTCGAGGACCTGGCCGAGGGCGTCGCACTGGGGTTGAACGAGCTGGCGGCGAACCGCGTCTATAACCTCGCGAGCAACGAGACGGTGACGATCAAGCAGATCGCCGAGACGGTCCAAGAACTGATCGGCAACGTCGAGATCGTCTACACGCCGGCCCGGCCCGGCGACTTCGGCGGGAAGATCGTCTCCAGCGAGCGCGCCGAGAGCGAGCTCGGATGGACGGCGGCGACGCCGTTCCACGAAGGGGTCAGGCGGTACGTCGCCTGGCGCCACGAGCGGGCGGCGGCGGCCGAGCAGGAGGTCGCGCATGCGGTCATCCCGGCGGGCGAGCCCGATACCGAGGCGCAGCCGCGCAAGGTCCTGATCATCTCGGCGGACATCGGCGAGGGTCACGACCTGCCGGCGCGGGCCGTGGCGCGGGAATTCGCCGACGAGGATCCCGACGCGCGAGTGTCGATCGTCAACGGGCTGCCCGCGATGGGGCCGCTGCTCACCAAGGTCCTGCGCGAGAACTCGGCCTTCATGTTCCGCTGGGTCCCGTGGCTCTTCGACATTCAGTACTGGCTCTTCATGTACTTCGCGCCGACCCGCTGGCTCTCGCAACGCCTGCTGACGGCGCTCGGCCGGCGCGGGCTCATGCGCCTGATCCGTGCGGAGAACCCGGACGTGATCGTCTCCACCTATCCGGGCGTTACGGGGATTCTCGGCGAGCTGCGACGGCGCGGCAAGCTCAAGGTCCCGTGCTACTCCTCGATCACCGACCTCGCGGGCCTGCGCTTCTGGGCGCACCCGTACATCGACCTGCACTTCATCACCCACCCCGAGTCGCTCGAGGAGGCGGAGAAGATCGGCGGGCCCGGGAGCGTCAGGTGGGCCAAGCCGCCGACGCTGCCCTCGTTCCTGGCGCCGCGCGAGCGCGGCGAGGCCCG
>DATCEM010000246.1:0-4184 GCA_036510175.1 Solirubrobacteraceae bacterium
CGGCGGCCACGCCATCGTCGTCACCGAATGCTTCGTCCGCCACCATCTCCTCGACACGGCTGCGGCCGAGGTCGCCATACGGGTGCTGACCCTGAACCGGCGAATGCCGGGGGCGAGCTTGGGCCGCCGGGTCGCGCTCGCCGACGTGTTCACCCGCCGGGAGCTGATGAGGCAGATCGTGGGCCCCTCGGGCCTGCGCCTGATGCAGCCACTCGACGTCACGGTATCCCCCGAGTCCTGGGAGAACCTGACCCTGTGCTCGCCCGATGGGCGGCTGATCGCCCGCACGGGCGAGAAGTACCCGATGGTCCTCCTGCAGCTGAGACGATCGGTCTTCACCTCGGTCTGCCTGATCCTGGAGAAGCCGCGCCCGCCGCGCCCGGTCGCTGCCCGATAATGCTCGGGTGCTCAGCTATCGCTACCTGTTCTCGCAGCTCGTCCGCCGCGAGCTGCGCCAGAAGTACAAGGGCTCCGCCCTCGGGGTCCTGTGGTACCTGGTCAACCCGCTGGTGCTCATGGGGGCATACACGCTGATGTTCGGATTCGTGCTCAACGTCCAGGGCGCGTCGCGGCCCCGCCCCTATCCGATCTTTCTCATGATCGGAATCGTTGTGTGGACGTTCTTCGCCCAGTCGCTGCTCTCGGCAGCGCCCTCCCTGATCGAGCAGGGCGGGCTCGTGCGCAAGGCGCGCTTTCCCCGCGAGGTCATTCCCGGCTCGGCGGTCATGGTCCAGCTCATCACCTTCGCCGCGGTGCTCGTTCTGCTCACCCCGATTACCGTGGCGCTGTGCGGCACCCTGACCCCGGCGCTCTTCCTGCTCCCACTCCTCGTCGTGCTCCTCTTCGCCTTCACCCTCGGGTGCGCGCTCATCGTCGCCGTCCTCCACGCCTACTTCCGCGACATCGCGCCGATCATCGCCGCCGCGCTGCTCCCATGGTTCTTCATCACCCCGATCTTCTTCGTGGCGAGCACGCTGGCGCCCGTCGAGCGGCACCCCTTCCTCGGGACGCTGCTCGACTGGGTGAACCCGATCGCCCCGTTCATGCTGGCGATCCGATCGGTCCTCTTCTACGGGCGGGCACCCGAGCTCGGACAGGTCCTGTACACGGTGGTGGCGGCGGTCCTCGTGCTCGGCGTCGGACGAGCGGTGTTCAGCCGGATGGAAGGCGAGCTGGCGGTCATCGTATGAGCAGCTCGAGCGTGCTACCGGGCGAGATCATCCTCCGCGACGCGACGCGGTCGTTCAGCATCCGCGCCGACCAGGCCCGCACGTTCAAAGGTCTCCTCCTCGGCGCGCGCGCGGAGGGACCACCGCCGGTGCCCGCCCTGCGCAGGGTCACGCTGCACATCAGCCCGGGCGAGACGGTGGGGATGGTCGGCCGCAACGGCGCGGGCAAGACCTCGACGCTGCGCGTGCTCGCGGGGATCGTCCCGCTGCAGTCGGGCGAGGCGCTCTCCGGCGGGCGGATGGTCTCGCTCCTCGAGCTCGGATCGGGGTTCAGCCGCGACTTCTCCGGGCGCGAGAACATCTACCTCCAGGGTGCGCTCTATGGCTTCACCAAGGCCCAGATCGACGAGCGGATCGAGCGGATCGTCGCCTTCTCCGAGCTCGATCACTTCATCGAGGTTCCGGTCAAGACCTATTCGGCCGGGATGTTCCTGCGCCTCGGGTTCTCCATCGCCGCCTTCCTCGACGCCGACGTGCTCCTGATCGACGAGATCCTCGCCGTCGGCGACGAGGCGTTCCAGCGCAAGTGCCTGCGACGCATCTCCGAGCAGATCGCCGGCGGGACCACGGTGGTGCTCGTCTCGCACGACGCCCGGGCGATCGAGCGCGTGTGCGGGCGCGTGGTCGTGCTCGACGGCGGCCGCATCGTCTTCGACGGGCCGACGGCGGAGGGCCTGCTCCACTATCACCGCCTGATGGGGACCGAGCACGGCGGCGGCGAGTCGGTTCGCTCGACCGCCGCGCGCGAGATCGAGGTCACGGATGTCGAGCTGCGTGACGGGGCCGGTCGCGCCAGCACCGTCTTCCGCACCGGCGCGGCGATGCAGATCGCCGTCGTGCTGCGCACGCGGAGCGCCGTGGCGCGTCCCGAGCTGGCGCTGGAGATCCGCTCGGGGAACGGGAGCCGGGCGTTCTCGACGTCCACGGAGATCCAAGCCACGCCTGACGGAATTACCCGACTCGTCTTCGAGATCCCCTCGCTCGCGCTCCTCGGCGGCGATTACGACGTCTCGCTGGCCGCGGGCGAGAAGGGCGTGGACGCGGCGGTCGACCGCACGGTCGGCTTCTCGGTCGCCACCGAGCCCGGCGCCGAGGGCATCGTCGACCTGCGCGGCGCCTGGCGAGTCCTCGAGCCGGCCCAGGTGGCGCAATGACCGATCCCGGCAACGCCATCGAGCAGGCCCGTGCTGCCGCGGCGACCATGCGCGCCCAGGGGGCATACGGCGAGGTGCAGCCCGCTCAGCGGGGCGAGGACACCCTTGCCACCACCCTCGAAGACCTGTTCGAGTGGGCGATGATCGATCCCGACCTGCGCGAGGTCCGCTCCACGCGCAAGCTGGGCGCTCCCGTCACGCTGCTCAAGCTCGGTCTCGTGCGCCTGCTCCAGCAGTACCACGCCGAGCTCATCTCCCAGCAGACGCGCTTCAACGTCCACGTGCTCGGGCACGTCCGCCGGCTCGAGACGAGGGTCGAGGAGCTGGAGCGGATCGCCGGTTCGCGCGAGCCCGACCCCGATCCCGACCGCGTCGAATGAGGATCCATCAGCTCCTTTCGGGCGCCGGGCCTCACGACGCCATCACCAGCGAGGCCGTGAGCTTTCGCTCACGCTTTCATCAGTGGGGTTGGGAGGGCAAGGACTACGCCGTGCACGTCGCGCCGGGGCTGAACGGGCACATCCGCACGCTCAAGCGCTTCAAGCCCCAGCCCAAGGATGTCCTGCTCATCCATCACTCGGCGGGCGCGCCACGGCTCCGCGAGCTCCTGGCCCTCCCCAACCGCAAGCTCCTGCTCTACCACAATGTCACCCCCGCCCACTGGTTCTGGGAGCACGCACCGAACGTCGCCGTGCAGTGCGCCGTGGGTCGTGAGCAGCTCCCCGGGCTTGTGCGCGGCGTCGAGGTGGCGGCGGCCGACTCCGCCTTCAACGCCGCCGAGCTCGAGGCGCTGGGAGCGACGCGCACGGCGGTGATCCCCCTGCTCGTCGACTACGGCCGGCTGGGCACGCCGCCGCCGGCCTCGGCGAGCGGTGCGCCGGGTCCGCCGACGATCCTCTTCGTCGGGCGGCTCTCCCCCCACAAGCACCAGGACGAGATCATCCGCACGTTCTCCTACTACCGCCGCTTCCGTGCCCCCGACGCCCGGCTCATCCTCGTCGGCGATCCGATCTCCTCCCGCTACCTCGAGCTCCTGCGCCAGTTGGCCGAGACGCTGGCGCCCGGGGCGGTCTCAATCGAGAGCGGCCTCTCGAATGCCGAGCTCGGCGAGCGCTACCGTGCGGCCCACGTATTCCTCTGCCTGTCCGCCCACGAGGGTTTCTGCATACCGGTGATCGAAGCGTTTTCCCAGGGGCTGCCCGTGATCGCGCGCCCGGCCGGGGCGATCCCCGAGACCACCGGCGATGCCGCGCTGCTCGTGGACGACACCGACCTCGCGGTGCTCGCCGAGCTCATCCACCTCGCCGTCACCGACGCCGAGCTCCGAGCCGAGCTACGCCGCCGCGGCGAGGCCCGCCTCGGGGACTACGCCCCCGACGTAGTGGCCGACCGGCTGCGCGAGGCGGTCGAGGCGGCCATCTCCTGAGCAATCGCGGCTTCGTCGCGCTTGATCCAGACGAACAGATGGCCGTGGGTGCGGCCGTTGAGCCCGAGTTCGGCCACGGCTTCGGTCACGCCCGGCCACCTCGGATCGTGGTAGTCGTGGAAGGCGACGACGCCGCCGCTGACGAGAAGGGGCTCCCACGCGTGAAAGGTCCGGATGGTGTCCTCGCGCTCATGCGACGCGTCGATGAAGACGAGATCGACGCCCGCGCCCTCGAGCGGATCGTTGCCGTCATGGGTGACGAACTCGATGCGCTCCCTCGTCGCCCGGTCGAGCATCCTGATGTATGGCTCGCGATAGGGGATCGGCGCGATGTCGTAGCTCGCGACGCGAGCGCGCGGGTTGGCCAGCGCCATG
>DATCEM010000247.1:0-4800 GCA_036510175.1 Solirubrobacteraceae bacterium
CGTAGCGCTCGACGCTCCAGCGCGGCAAGGTGAGGTCGCCCTCGGCCTTGAGGTGGAGGTCGATGCCGTGGCCGTTGGCGGTGAGATGCGCCGCGTGCACGGACTGGTCGCGGCCGCGCTCGAGATGCTCGGCAAGCCGCAGCATCACCGCGCACCGTTCGAGCAGCTCCTCGTCGCCCTCCTGGGCGAGCGAGGCCATATCGCCGAGCTCGGGCGTGCCCTTGCGGTGGTAGCGGCTCATCTGGGCGATCAGGCCGCGCTCGCGCGGATCGAAGCCCGGGAGCTCCGCGCTGAGGATCAGGTAGCGCGAGTGCTTGTGGTGGTCGTCGTAATTGATCGCCATCCCGACGTCGTGGAGCATGGCCGCCGCCCACAGGAGCTCTCGCTCGCCCGGCTTCGGTTCGAACAGGCCGCCGCTGACGAGCGAGTCGAACATGTCCAGCGCCAGCACGGCGACGTGCTCGACGTGCGGGAGATCGGACTCGTACTGCACCGCCAGGTTGCGTACCGCGGCCTCGCGCACGTCTTCGAACAGCGGGTCCTCGGCGTCGAGCAGGGTGCGCCCGAGGAACAGCCCCTCGCGCAGGCCGGCATCGGTCACCTCGATGCCGTCGAAGCCGCCGAGCTCGACGACGGTCTGGAGCACGAGCGCGGCGCCGAGGATGATGTCGGCCCGGCCCGGCTTGATCCCGGAGATGCTCCCGCGCTCGGCGGCCGGTAGGGCGGCGAGCCTCTGCACGAGATCGTCGAGCATCGCGGCGGAGATGACGAACCCCTGCACGCCGAGGTCGGCCTGGCCGGCGAGCCGCCCCGCGGCCGCGGCGAGGTTCCGCACGGCGCCGCCGAGACCGACCAAGCGCGGCTGCGATGAACCGAGCCATGTCAGCTCCTCGAGCGAATCGAGGACGTGGGCGCGCACCCGCCTGAGGTCCTTGCGCTTGGCCGGGCCGCCATCGGAGAGGAACCGCTCGGTGACGCGTACGGCCCCGAGGGGGAAGGAGGTGAGCTCGGTCGCCTGCCGATCCTCGACGCGGACGAGCTGCATGCTCCCGCCCCCGAGGTCGAGCACCACGCCGTCGGTGATCGTGGTCGTGTTGACGGCAGCGATGTATCCGTACCGCGCCTCATCTTCGGCTGAGAGCACCTCGATCTCCGCTCCCATGGTCTCGTCGGCCGCGCGCAGGAACTCTTCACCGTTCGCCGCGTCTCGGATCGCGCTCGTGGCGATCGCGTGCACGTCAGCGGTCGCGAGGCCACTCGCGCGGCAGAAGCGGTCGAAGATGACAAGCGTCTCCAGCCCGCGCGCGATCGCCTCGTCCCCCAGCCGTCCCGTCGCCGCCAAGCCGGCACCGATGCGGACCGTCTCATAGAGCTCGTCGGTGCGCTTCCACCACGCTCCCGGCGAGTAGGTGTAGACGACGAGGCGCCACGAGTTCGAGCCGAGGTCGATGACCGCGACCTGGCGGTTGCCCCGGACGGTGTGCCCCGAGGCGGTGGTCTCCCTCCAGCTCACTGGTGCATCATCGGCGGTGCAACGGACGGTTCCTCCTGTGAGGCACCGAGAGAGCCCGCGTCAGGCGGCGCGGGCGATGACGCTGGTGCGCGTGTCCGCTGTGATCGCGGCCGCGGTGGCGCTCCTGGCCTGCGCTGCGGTCGTCTCCGCGAGTGCGCGTGCGTAACCGTCGGCCAGCTGATCGAGCGAGCGCGGCCACGAGCGCTCGCCGACGGCGAGCAGCCCGCCGGTGGCCAGGCGCTCGCGGATCGCCTCGCGTCGCGCGAGGCCCCGCAGCGCGCCGGCCAGCGACTCCGGGTCGGGAGCGACGAGGCATCCGCTGCGCCCGTCCTCGATGAGCTCCGAGGGCCCGCCGGCGTCGACCGCGAGAACCGGCAGCCCGCTCGCCTGGGCCTCGAGGATGACCTGGCCGAACGTGTCCGTGGTGCTGGCGAACATGAACAGATCGGCGCTGGCATAGACCTGGGCCAGCCGGTCACCCCCCAGCCAGCCCAGGAACGTCGCCGCGCTCCCCAGGCGCCGGCGCAGAGACTCCTCCTCGGGACCGCGACCGGCGAGCACGAGGTGCAAGCGGGGGTCGTAATCGCGAGCGATGAGGAACGACTCGGCCAGGAGGTCGATGCCCTTCTCCCGGCTCAGCCGGCCGACGTAGAGCACAGTGAAGGTGGTGCCCAGCTCGGAATGCGTGTTTGGCAGCACTCCCGGTGCGTAGCGCGCCGGGTTGAAGCGCTCGAGGTCGACGCCGCGGTCCCAGCGGGCGAGGCGGCCGGCCGGGATCCCGAGGTCGCGCAGCGACTGGTCGGCGGCACGGCTGGGCGAGAGGACGACCCGGCACTGGGCGTAGAACTTGGCCAGCACCGCGCGCATCAGGTACTCGACCTGGGGGTCGCTCGAGCGCATCCGCGCATACATCTGGAGCTCGGTGTGGTAGCTCCCGGCCACCGGAAGCCCCATCACGCGGGCGATCAGCGCCGCGACGATCCCCGCGGGACCCGGGGCGCACACATGGACCAGGTCGTAGCGGCGCTCGGTCAGCGCCTCGGCGACCGCGAACACGCTGGGCACGCCGAGCTTGAGCCCGGCGTAGAACGGCAGCTCGATCTCGCTCACGGCGGGGAGCCGGCGGTCGACGCTGGCGTCGGTGCCGATCACCTCGATCTCGTGGCCGCGGATGCCCCGCTCGCGCAGCTGCTCGAGCGTGTGCGTGACGCCGTGCACCGATCCCACGCCGTCAGCCACCACGGCGACCCGGATCGGATCGCCGTCGCGTGCGATGAGCTTGGCCTGCTCGCGGGCGAGGAAGGCGGCGGCCGGCACGTAGGGCACCGCGGGCAGGCAGGCGGCGAAGAGGCGCGAGAGCGCGGGCGCGATGCCCTCGCCGCCGCTCGTGGCGACGAGTTGGTCGATGGCTCCGGTGAGCTTGCGTTCGTGGACGCGGCGCGCGCGCCGCTCGAGGTCCGAGTGGCTGAAGTCCTCGGCCTGCATCGTCGCCAGGAGCCCCGCCGTGTCGACGTTCAGCTCCATCTCGCCCAGCCACGCCCGAAGCAGGCGCCGCCCCTCCTCGGGCCCGAGGCCCGAGCCGACGCTGCCCTGCCGGGCGTCGCCCTCGAGCATGATCCGCTCGGCGAGCTCGAGCACCGCCGCGGGGTCGGGTCCCGTGAAGCCGGGGGCGCCGTTCGCCGCTCCCGCCCCGTTCGCCTCCGGCGTCGGGCCCTCGCCCGGCGTGCCGGCGAGGGCGCGGGCGGCGAGCACGAGCGCGCTGTGGGCCCACTTCGCCGCGCTCCCCTGCTTACCGTGGGGCCGCACCCGGCCGGCGCGGATGTGCGCGAGGAGCTCGGCCGGCGTCTCCGCGTGCGCCGCTTCGGTGTAGGTGCGGCCGATATCGACTCCGGCATGGTCGTCGGACCCGCCGACGGCGATCCCGCCCTGCGTCTCGATGTAGACGGCGGCGGGGGCGTTGAGCTCGCGGGCCCGGGCGCCGTTGCGCGTCTCCCACACCGGGAAGAGCTCGGCGAGGACACGGCGGTGGGCCGGGGTGAGCGGCGCCGCCACGTGGAAGAACGGGTGCGCCAGGGCGCAGGCGATCTCGTGCCCGTGGAGGTAGTCCGCGCAGGCGAAGACGTCGCCGCTGTGGGCCTGAAGCCAGTCGTGGTCATCGGGGGTGAGACCGAAGCACAGGACGTGGACCGCCTGATGCTCGCCCCGGAACCAGGCCGTCAGCTCCTCGGAGATGAAGACATCGGGCAGGTGTGAGAGCTCGAGTACTCCGGCGATCGTGTCGTGGTCGGTGATCGTCACGAAGTCCATTCCCCGCCGCTTGGCGAGCTCGTAGACCTCTTGCGGCGGGGTCGCGCACTCGGGGAGCGCCAGCGCCCGCTGGACGCCGAGCTTGGCCACCTCGGACGCGGTCGAGTGGCAGTGCAGATCGACCTTCACGGTGGCCTCGGGAGAGGCGGAGGCCGGCTGGGCGCGCTGCGGAGCGCCGTTCGCGCTTCGCGCGATCTTGTTCTCTGTTTTGTTCATGGTCACAGATTCACCCGCAAACAGCGGGAATTAGTGACCAGTCGGCCAAATTCTTGTGAACAAGCGGTTAAACGGCCGGCTTAGTCGCTCAGGCGGGTGAGGCGAGCGAGGGCCTCGTGGCACTCGACTACGCGGCGCTTGACGGGGTCGCTGTCGGGCCGGTCGTGGACGAGGTCCCAGGTCCGGTCGGCGACGTCGCGGGCCGTCTCGGGCGTGGCGATCTCCCACAGGCGGTCGACGAGGCGCAGCTCGAAGGACTGGATCTGGTGGGCCGGGTCGCCGGGCTCCATCCGCGGCAGCGGCTCACCCGTCGTCTCGCGCCACATCCCGGTCGCGAGGAGCAGACGGTTCCTCAGGGTGATGGCGTCGAGCTGGGCCACGGCGCGAATCCTAGTAGCAGGCGGCGGTGCAAGTCCGCCGCACGCGCGACCGGAGTTGGCGTCAGCCGCTCGTCGCTGCGGCGGGCGCGTAGAGGCCGTTGCCCCCGTAGCGTGCGGTGGTGCGACGCCCGACCCCCCGCACGTGGGGCAGGTCGACGATCGCCATGCGACGGCGGTTGAGGATCACGCTGGTGAGCGTACGCCGACCCGCCTTGAAGGTGACGACTCCGAGCAGCGCGCCCGCGCCGGCCGAGCCGTGGGCGGCGCTCACGGTGGCGATGAGCTGTTCGCTGCCCGCGCGGATGCCGGGAATGCGGTTCTCGGATCTCCTGACCCGGCGAGAGCTCGAGCAGCTCGAGGTCTACCAGGTGGTCTACAAGCCCA
>DATCEM010000248.1:0-3848 GCA_036510175.1 Solirubrobacteraceae bacterium
TCGCCTGCCTTTGCGGCGCGCGCGACCGATCCGAGCGTGCGCAGGTCGGGCTCCGTCCAGTTGACGGCCGCGAGCGTGCGCCCGGCGACGTCGTCGATGAGCTGGGCGGAGATGCCGCGGTTGGAGCGGAAGACGGACACGCGCGGACGTTCGGCGGTCCCGGAGACCTTCGCCCGCACACGGCGGCGCCGGCGCAGCCGGCGCGCCTCCTTCGTGAGCACGGTCATGCGCGCTTACCGACCTTCCGCGCGACGACCTCGCCCTCGTAGCGGATCCCCTTGCCCTTGTAGGGCTCCGGCGGCCGCTGCTTGCGGATGTAGGCAGCGGTCTCGCCCACCTGCTGCTTGGAGATGCCGCGCACGACGACGCGTGTCGGCTGGGGCACCTCGAACTCGATGCCCTCGGGGGCGACGACGCTGACCGAGTGGGAGTACCCGAGCGCGAGCTCGAGGTCACTGCCGCGCAGAGCGGCGCGATAACCGACGCCCTGGATCTCCAGGCGCTTCTCGAACCCGTTGGTCACGCCCTCGACCATGTTGGCCACGAGCGAGCGCGTCAGCCCATGCAGCGCACGGTGCTGGCCGCGGTCGGTCGGCCGCGTCACGAGGATCTCGTCGCCCACCTGCTCGACCTTGATGTCGCGGTGGATGCGCTCGAAGAGCTCACCCTTGGGCCCGTTGACGGTCACGCGATCGGGCTCGATCGCGACGATCACGCCCGCGGGTACGGGGATTGGCTGTCTACCGATACGCGACATGGCTCACCAGACGGTAGCGACGACTTCGCCGCCGACGCCGTTGATGCGCGCTTCGTGCCCGGTCATCACACCCGATGAGGTAGAGATGATCGCCGTACCCATGCCGCCCTGGACCCGCGGAATGTGGTCGTGGTCGACGTAGGTGCGGCGGCCGGGGCGCGAGATGCGGCGCAGGCCGGAGATCACGGGCTTACGGTCGTCGGTGTACTTGAGCGTGACGGTGATGCTCTCCCCCGGAGAGCCGACGCTCGGGGGCGCGACATCGTAGCCGGTGATGTAGCCCTGCTCGGTGAGGATGCGGGCGAGCTCGCGCTTGAGCTTCGAGGAGGGCATGACCACGTGCTCGTGCTGCGCCTGGGCGGCGTTGCGCAGGCGAGTGAGGAAGTCCGAGACGGGATCGGTCATCGACATGCGATCACCAGGAGCTCTTGGTCATTCCCGGGACGTAGCCGTTGTGCGCGAGCTCGCGCAGGCAGATCCGGCAGACGCCGAACTTCCGGTACACCGAGCGCGCGCGGCCGCATCGCCGGCAGCGGGTATAGCCCCGGGTCGGATATTTCGGTGGCCGCTGTTGGCGCACCCTCTGTGAAGTCTTGGCCATGTATTCCTTAGTTCATGCGCGCTAGCGCGCCGTGTCGGTGGCCGGAGTGCGGCCTTCCTTCGAGAATGGCATTCCCATGAGCTCGAGCAGCGCGAAGGACTCCGCGTCGCTCACGTCATTGGTCGTGATCGTGATGTCCATGCCGCGGACCTGGTCGACCGCGTCGTAATCGACCTCGGGAAAGATGATCTGCTCGCGGACGCCGATCGAGTAGTTGCCCCGACCGTCGAAGGAGCGCGGGCTGAGTCCGCGGAAGTCGCGGATCCGGGGAATGGCGATCGACATCAGGCGGTCGAGGAACTCGTAGGAGCGCTCCCCGCGCAGCGTCACCGCGATGCCGACGGGCATGCCCTCGCGCACCTTGAACTGGGCGATCGACTTGCGCGCGCGCCGGATGTTCGGCTTCTGGCCGGTGATCGTCGCGAGCTGCTCGGTGGCCGCCTCGAGCATCTTCGAGTCCTGCTTGGCGTCGCCAACGCCCATGTTCACGGTCACCTTCTCGATCTTCGGCGCCTGCATCGGCGTCGCATAGCCGAAGCGCTCCACCAGCGTCGGGCGGATCTCCTCGAGGTAACGGGTCTTCAGTCGTGCGGGCATCAGTCGATCCTCTTACCCGTGCGCTTGGCCACCCGGTAGCGCTTACCTTCGTGAATCTCGATCCCCACCCGGGTCGCCTTGCCGTCGGAGGGATCGGCGAGCGCCACGTTCGAGAGGTGGATCGGGCCCTCCTTCTCGATCACGCCGCCCACCGACTCGGCGCGCTGGGCGCCGGCGACCTGGTGCGGGCGTTCATGGCGCTTGACCATGTTCAGCCCCTCGACGTATACGCGCTCCTTCTTGGGGTCGACGCGGAGGACCTTGCCGCGCTTGCCGCGGTCCTTGCCTCCGGTCACGATGACCTCGTCGTCGCGCCTGATCCGGGCGGGCATGTCAGAGCACCTCCGGGGCGAGAGAGACGATCTTCATGAAGTTGCGCTCGCGCAGCTCGCGGGCCACGGGGCCGAAGATGCGCGTGCCGCGGGGATTGTTCTGGGCGTCGATGAGCACCGCGGCGTTCTCGTCGAAGCCGATGTAGGTGCCGTCCTCGCGTCCGTAGGACTTCTTCGTCCGCACGACCACGGCGGTCACCACCTCGCCCTTCTTGACCGAGCCCTGGGGCGTGGCCTGCTTGACCGTGGCGACGATGATGTCGCCAACGCTGGCGTAGCGCCGGCGCGAGCCGCCGCGCACGCGGATGCAGAGGATCTCGCGGGCGCCCGTGTTGTCGGCCACGCGCAGTCGGGTCTCGTTCTGGATCACTTAGCCCGCTCCAGGACTTCGATCAGCCGCCAGCGCTTGGTCCGCGAGAGCGGACGCGACTCGCGCACGAGCACGGTGTCGCCGATATGGGCGTCGCCCTGCTCGTCGTGGGCGTGCAATGTCCCCGAGGTACGGACGACCTTCTGATACCGGCGGTGGCGATGGGCGACGTCGACGCGCACGGTGATCGTCTTCGCGGCGCGGTCGGAGACGACGACGCCCGAGCGTGTCTTCTGCTTGCCCTGCACGTGCTCGCGCGCCGGGGTCGCAGTCGCGGTGACCCCGCGCTCCTTCGCCTTCTCGCGCGCCCTGAGCCGGCCGTTGCGCCGCTCGGTGGCCTTGCGCGCACGCTGGGCGATCCGCTCGGCGTGCCGCTCCTCGGGGGTGAGGGCCTTACCCGCCGGCGCCTTAGCCGCCTTGCGGGCACGCGTCCGGGAGCGTCGCTCCTTCGGAGTGAGGATCTCCGCGGGGGCCGCCGGCGTGGCGGAGGCCGTAGTCGCCGCGGGGGCCTGCGCCGCCTCGGGCGGGGTCGCTACGTCAGTCGTCTCTTCGGGTTCTTCAGCCATCGTTCTCTTCGGTTTCAGTGGTTGACGCCTCGCCGGTGCCGATCCCGCGTTCGCGGGCTACGGTCAGTGCGCGCGCGATTTCGCGGCGCGCGCGTCCGAGGCCTGAGGTGTTGTCGAGCTCGCCCGTAGCGTGCTGGAAGCGCAGCCCAAAGAGCTCGCGGCGCGCCGTGGAGAGGTGCTCGCGCAGCTCGGTGTCGTCCATGTCGCGCAGCTCGGAGGCGTTCATCCTTCCTCCCGCATGACGAACTTGGTCTTCACGGGCAGCTTATGCCCGGCCAGGCGCATCGCGTCGCGGGCCAGCGGCTCGGGCACGCCGGCGAGCTCGAACATCACGCGACCGGGCTTGACTACGGCTACCCATCCCTCGGGCGAGCCCTTGCCCGAACCCATCCGGGTCTCGGCCGGCTTCTTGGTGAAGGGCTTGTCGGGGTAGACGTTGATCCACACCTTGCCGCCGCGCTTGATCTTGCGCGTCATGGCGATACGAGCCGCCTCGATCTGGCGGTTCGTGATCCAGCCCCGCTCGATCGCCTTGAGCCCGTAGTCGCCGAACTGCACGGTCGACTGGCCTTTCGTCTCGCCGCGCCGGCGGCCGCGATGGACCTTGCGGAACTTCGTCTTCTTC
>DATCEM010000249.1:0-3607 GCA_036510175.1 Solirubrobacteraceae bacterium
GACGGTCTCGGTGACCGGCCCCGCCGGCTTTCAGCAGACCCAGGTGGTCGCCGCCAGTTCGCTCTCGACGTTCTATTTGCCATGGGTCGCTGCGCCGAAGGGGGCGGACACGGACACCTGCGGCACTGCCGTCCCGTTCCCCGCTTCGGTCCTGGCACTCGGGGCCGCATATCACCTGGTGAGTGATCTCCCGGTGGCGGCCTATCAGTTCAACGCGCTCGAGTATCAAGGAGTCGGGGGACCGGCAGGTAAGTCGTGGGCGACCTGCCCCGGCATCCAGACGTGCAGCGTCGCCGGGCAATCCATTGGCTGCTACGCTTTTTCCAACGACGCCTCGCTCCTGCTCCCCAGCACCGCGTGGACCGGCAACTACCGGATCTCGGGAGAGCATGGGTGGAGTGTCGGGAGCATCGGCTCCTTCCTCGCCATCACCGCCGCGAGCGACGCGACCCATGTCACCGTGCACGTCTCGTCGACCGGCCAGGTGCTCGCCTCGAGCCCCGATGCTGGCGCGACCATCCCCGCGGTCGCCGCGAACGGAGTGCTCACGCTAACCCTCGACCAGGGCGACGTCGCCGAGGTCCTCGGGGCGCCGACGGACACGGCGGACCTGTCCGGCTCGCTGGTGCAGGCCGATCACCCGGTGCAGATCATCGCCGGGACCCCGTGCATCAACGTTCCTCTGACGGCGCCGGCATGCGATCACCTCGAGCAGACGGTAGCCCCCGCCGAAACGCTCGGTGCTCACTACGTCGTCACTGTCCCGACCGCGCCCCGCGGGAACGTCGTCGGCCACGTGGTGCGCTTCTACGGCAACGCCGACGGCACCACGCTCACGTACGATCCTCAGGTCCCGGCGGGGTGCCCCACGGCCCTCGCCGCCGGCCAGGTGGTCGACTGTGGCGAGGTCACGACGGACTTCGTGGTGACCGGGAACCACGAGTTCGCGGTGGGGACCTTCATGCTGGGAGGAAGCCTGCTGGATCCCACCATGCAAGCGCCCAATCAGGAGGGGGATCCTTCGCAGAGCCTCAGCGTCCCGGTCGAGCAGCACCGCACGAGCTATCTCTTCGCCGCACCCGAAGACTACGACATCAGCTTCGTCGACGTCGCGGGGCCGACCGGGGTGAGCGTCTCGCTCGACGGCGTACCCCTGACCCAGACCTTCGTCGCCATCGGAAGCAGCGGGTATGGCGTCGCGCGCGTCGCTCTCGGAAAGACGACGGCCGGTCGGCATACGTTGACGGCCACGCTGCCGGTCACGATCCAGGTCATCGGGTACGGCGATTACACGAGCTATCAGTACCCCGGTGGAATGAACCTCGGGCTCATCGCGCCCGCGCCAACGCACTGACCTCTTCTAGTGTCCCGAGCGAGAAGCTCGTAGCTTGTTGAATTTGAGTCTCGCGCCCGTCCTACGCGGATGAGAATTCAAAAGGGCATTCCCCTGCGGGCAATGGGTCAGGACGGGCTCCGTCGTGACGGTTCTCGTTCGAGGGGAGCGCAGCCGCTCCCCTCGAACACCCCAGGCAGGAGCCGCGATGCGCGGGTGCTCGACAAGCGGGGCGGCGTTTGATCTGTTTTGGCGGTGACCAAGGGATATCGCGCAACTTCACCGATCCGGACAGCCGCATCATGGTGCGCAACGGCGTCTTCCTGCAGGGCGTACAACGCCCAGGCCGTGGTATCCGAGTCGCCGCTGGTGGTGGCTCACGCTGACGAGCACGCGAGACCAAAGGTTCAATCGGCTACGAACTTCTCGTGCGGGACACTAGTTCGCCGGCGGCGGCGAGATGTACTTCAGGTCCAGCCCACCCGGGTACGTGTAGCTCGTGTACGCCCCGTATCCCATCACCTGGAGCCCCACCGGGTTGGACGCCGTCAGCACGTGAGCTCCGCCGTTGCCCGCGCCGAGCTTGATGCGGGCGACGCCATAGCCGTTCGACCCGACGGGCGTCGGCGCCGTGCTCGCGGGCTGGCCGTCGAGGGTGAGCGCCGTCCCCGCCGGCTCGACCACGACGATGTAGCTGGTCTCGTAGTCGTCGGGCGCGAGAAATACGTACTTCACGCGGTACTGCGCGGTGGCGACCACCATGCTCTCGTCGGGGTCGCCCTGCTGGTTCGGGGGCTGCGTGCTCGGATCGACCAGCGAAGCCCCCTGGCTGAATGTCGCCACCGCGAACGCCTGAGTCCCTTTCACTTCGAAATCCGAGGTGACGATGTTGCCCGGGCCGCAAGAAGCGTCGGGCAACCCCGTGTTCGGATCGGTGCACTTGTTGGTGATCGGGGTACCGCACTCGACCACCTGCCCGGCGTTGATGCTCGTCGGGCAGTTGGGCGGCGCCGCGGGCGAGTAGGTGAGCTGCGTGCCGTCGAAGTTTCCGTAGATCCGGACTTCGTGCCCCACCGCGTTGCCTTCGGGGCCCGCCGGCTGGGCGACGACGTAGTCCTGACCCAGTGTCTCCGCGGGAAAGTTGGACTCCTCGACGTGGTCGCACGCCGAGGCGCTGTCCGGCACGTTCAGACACGGCATCCCGGTGATCACCTGGACCGGCGCGCTCGCCTGGACGAGCGACCCGCTCAGATCCGACGCATCGGCCGATCCCCCCGCGAGCTCCACGACGTCGCCGGCGCCCATGGAGAGCGTCAAGGTGCCCCCGGCGGGGGTCGCCGGGATCCCACCGCCGGCGGCGATCTGTCCCGTGGTCGACACCTTCACGTTCAGCGTCGTGTTGTTCTGGGTTGCGGTCACGGTCATGTACCCGCCGATGGTGGCAATCCCCCAGCCTTCGTGGCCCGTGACGCGGTAGTTGCCAGTCATGGCCGTGCTCGGGAGGAGGAGCGACGCGTCGTTGGAGAACGAGAAGCACCCTATCGGGCTACCGTTTCCACCCTCGGTGATCGGGCACGCCTGGACGGTCCCCGGGCAGGAGCCCCAGTTCTTGCCGGCGGGTCCTCCCTGCGGGGCGTACTCGAGCGCGTTGAACTGGTACACGGTGACGGGAACGCTCGAAACGAGGTGATACGCGGCGCTGCGTGCGAGCACGCTCGATGCCAGGCCCTTCGACGCCGTGCAGGCGTCGAAATCGGTGCCCTTCAGGACCGAGACCCAGGGAAGATAGATCTTGGTGAGCTGACCCGGGGCGACCGTCGCCGGCTGGTTCGTGTTGCCGGGGCCCGTCACGGTGATGGTCGCCGCCGTCGCGCCCGCGTTGGCGACGACGACGGCGAAGTCGAAGGTCGACCACACGTTGTTCGCCGTGACCGTCGGCCAGTAGTCGCAGCCGATGTACGAGTGCGAGTTCGTCGCCTCGGCGCACGTCGTCGGGTCGCCGGTCAGCCCCGCCTCACTGGCGGCCCCGTCGCCGACGAGGCTCCCCGAGCTCGACCCGCTCCCGCCGGACGAGCCCCCCGAGCTCGACGCGCCGTCGTTGCCGCCGCCCCCGTCGTTCGCGAAGCCGCCTTCCTTGTTGCCGCCCCCGCAGGCTCCCACGATGACGGCGCAACCGAGCCCCAGGCAAAGCAACGAGAAGATCGCTCGCATGCGCGAAGGGTGACACGATCCGGCGGCCGCGGCACAATTACAGCAGGGCTTCACCTGCGGAGC
>DATCEM010000250.1:0-2001 GCA_036510175.1 Solirubrobacteraceae bacterium
TCCTGTTCCTCGACGACGACATGGTCCCCGAACCCGAGCTCGTGGAGCGACACCTGGCCCGCCACGCGCGCGATCCCGCGGCCGAGGTAGCGGTACTCGGCGCCGTCCGCTGGCACCCCGAGGTCACCGACGGCCGGCTGATGGGCTGGCTCGAGCGCTCAGGGGCGCACTTCGACCCGCGCCTGCACGCCGGCGGCGGGGGGGAGGAGGTCGACTTCGGCCGCTTGCACTCATCCAACCTGTCGATCAAGCGTGAGCTGTTCCTGCAAGCCGGTGGCTTCGCCCCGGACTTCCGCGTCGACTACGAGGACCTCGACCTCGGCTGGCGCTTGCACGAGCACGGCATGAGGCTGCTCTACGAACCGGGCGCCGTCGCCCTGCACCTGCACCGCTATGACTGGGCGAGCGTCGAGCGCCGCTACGAGAGCCGAGCGCGAGCCGAGCGCGAGATGCTGTCCCGGCACGACTGGTTCTCCCCCCGGTTCCGCCAGCGCATCGAAGCGCACGACGGCCGGCCAACGGTCTCGCCGGCGTGGCCTCATGTGGTGGATCTCGTGCCCGAGCGCGCGCGGTGGCTGCGCGCGCGCGCCGAGGCGAGGGCTGAGCGCCGCTATCACCAGCGGCTCGCACCGCGGTTTCAGGCAGCGTGGGAGGGCGAGCGCGACCTCGAGGAGCTGCGCGCCTACCTGGGGGAGAACTACGACCAGACGAAGCTCGTCCACAGCAGCCGCATGGTCGACGAGGAGGCGGCGGGCGCGACGAGCGAGGCCGGCTTCTACCGAACGAGCGAGCTCTACCTCTACGACCTCACGGTCTTCGCCATGTCGGGCACCAAGGAGCCCTATCGCCGCGTCCTGAGCTCCCTGCTGCGACCGGGAGCGCGAGTGCTCGACTACGGCTGCGGCATCGGATCGGACGGCCTGCGGCTGCTCGAGGCGGGGTACCGCGTCTCCTTCGCCGACTTCTCGAGTCCGAGCACCCGTTACCTGCGCTGGCGCCTGGCGCGGCGGGGGCTGAGCGCCGAGGTCTATGACCTCGACGGCGTGGTGCCCGACGGGTTCGACGCGGCGTACGCCTTCGATGTCATCGAGCACGTCGAGGATGCCTTCGCCTTCCTTGCCGAGCTCGAGCGCCGCGCCGCCGTCGTCGTCGTCAACCTGCTCGAGCCGGTTCCCGGCGACACGCCGCTGCACCGGTCGCTGCCCATCGGCGCGATCCTCGCGCACGCGACCGATCGGGGGCTCCTGCGCTACCGCCGCTATTACGGGCGCTCGCACCTGATCGCCTACCGCGGAACTCCCGCACCGGGATCGGGCGGCGTGGCTCGCCTGCGCTCACGCGCCGAGCGGCTGGCGGGGTCGGTGTGGAGGACATGAAGGCGACGCTCGGCCGAGGCGGGTGCGACTAGCATGGCGCCGATGACCGCGCTCCCCGAGGCGTCGACGCGCAGCTCCACCGGCGCATCCTCCCCCATCTGCGCCTGGTGCGGGAAGCCGGCGCGTCAGGGCACCGCTGCCCGCCTCGCGCTCTGCGCCGCGTGCGGCGCGGCGAGCACCTACCCGACTCCCGACGACGCCGAGCTCGCGGCCGCCTACGCCGGCTGGTACCGGCCCGCGGGAGGGCGCTTCGCCGTCGGCGGCGACCTGGTCCTGCGCCGGTCACGCGCCACTCTCGCGCGCCGTCTCGACAGCCAGGCACCGCCCGGGCCCGTCCTCGACGTCGGCTGCGGCGACGGTGTCCTCCTCGACGCCCTGACCGCCCGTGGGCGCTCGGCGGTCGGACTCGAGCGCGTCTCCACGCGGCCCGACGTGCGAGCGATGGAGATGACCGACTTCGATGAGCGCGCGGGGGAGTGGGCGGCGATCGTCTTCTGGCACTCGCTCGAGCACCTGCGGGCCCCCGCGGCGGCGCTCGACCACGCGACCGAGCTCCTCGCCCCGGGAGGGCTGCTCGTGGTGGCGATTCCCAACTTCGAGAGCTGGCAGGCACGGGTGCTGCGCG
>DATCEM010000251.1:0-2997 GCA_036510175.1 Solirubrobacteraceae bacterium
TACCCTTCATCCCGATGTCGACCGAGCCCCGCTCCTCCCAGACCGCCTCCTACCTCGCCGACCCCGCCGAGGTCAGCCGCGTTCTGTTGCTCTACAGCGGCGGGCTCGACACGAGCGTGATGCTCAAATGGATCCAGGACGAGTACGACGCGGAGGTTGTCGCCCTGACCATCAACCTCGGCCAGCCGGGCGAGGACTACGAGGTGATCGAGGGTAAGGCCCGCCAGCTCGGGGCGATCGACGCCCGCGTCATCGACGCGCGCGAGGAGTTCGCGCACGAGTACGTGCTCCCGGCGATCAAGGCGAACGCCATCTATGGCCTCGGCTACCCGCTGTTCACCGCCCTGGGCCGGCCCTTGATCGCCAAGCTCGCGGTGCAGTACGCGCGGGAGACGGGCTGCGACACCATCGCGCACGGCTGCACGGGAAAAGGGAACGACCAGGTCCGCATCGAGGGCACCGTCGCCACCCTCGCCCCCGACCTCAAGGTGATCGCCCCGGTGCGCGAATGGCAGATGGGGCGCGAGGAGGAGATCGCCTACGCCCGCGATCACGGCATCGCCGTCAAGGGGGGGACCGAGACGGCGCCGTATTCGATCGACGACAACCTGTGGGGCCGCTCGAGTGAGGGTCGCTGGATCGAGGAGCTCGATCATGCGCCGCAAGCGGATGTCTTCCAGCTCGTCACGCCCCCCGAGGAGGCGCCCGACGAGCCCGAGGTCGTCGCCGTCGAGTTCGAGCGCGGCGTCCCCGTCGGCCTGAACGGCGAGCGCATGGAGCTCGTCCCCCTGCTCGAGCGCGCCGGCGAGATCGGTGCTCGCCACGGCGTCGGGATCATCGATCACATCGAGGACCGGATCGTCGGCCTGAAGGTGCGCGACATCTACGAGGTCCCGGCCGCGGCGATAATCCTCCTCGCCCACCAGGAGCTCGAGCGGCTCGTGGGGACGATCCACCAGAACCAGTTCAAGCCGGGGCTCGACCAGAAATGGGCGTACCTCGTCTATGCGGGGCTGTGGTGGGAGCCGCTGCGCAGCGACCTCGATGCGTTCATGGATACCGCCAACGAGCAGGTCACCGGAGCGATCGGGATCAAGCTCTACAAGGGGTCCGCTCGCGTGGTGACGCGATCCTCGCCCAATGCCGTCTACGACGTGCAGCTCGCGACCTTCTCCGAGTCGGGCGGACTCTTCTCGCACAACGCTGCGCCCGGGTTCATCGAGCTGTGGACGCTGCAGTCACGGATGGCATGGCGCGTACGCGATCGCGACCACGGGTAGCATCGTCACACGATGAAATACAAGTTCCTCGGATTTGCCGTCTGGAACGGCGCCCGCTGGTACCTTCGCCGTCGTTACGGCGGGACGCCGCGCAAGCTCCTCGCCGCCGGCGTCGTCGCTGCCGTGGTCGGTGGCACCGCGTTCGCCCAGCGCCGGTCCTCGGACGCCAACGGTTAGGTTCAGCGCGCGGCGCCGCGGTGTCCCGTCCGCGGCGCGGGCTAGCTTCCGTCGCGCCGATGCGTTCCCCTTCTGAGCGACGCCCCGGGGGCTCGTCGTGAGCGACGCGCCCGGCCCGCAGCACCCACTCGGGATCGAGACGGTGCACTGGTCCCCCGGAAGCGGTAGCGACCTGATCGTCCGTGTTGCCGGTCGCTGGCGCCGGCGCCGTACGCCGACCACCGTCGCGCCGGTGCTGGCGATCGATACCGAGCACCAGCGCTTTCGCTTCCCCGCGCTACCCGAACCGCCCAGCGTGCGGGGGGCGCAGCCCGGCCTGTGGCAGGTGCGCTTCACCATCCCCGCCTCGCTCGCTCCGTATCTCGCCGGTCGGCTCACGCTCATGCTGGGAAGCGTGAGCATTTCGTTGCCGACGGCCGTGTCCGATCCCGGGGAGCCGGCGATGTCCGTTGCGGTCGGTGGGGCACGGCCGGAGGCCCTCGAGCCGATTGTGCGCGATCAACGCCGGCGCCACGCCGAGCCCGCGGAGACCGAGGCGGAGCCTGGGCCGGCCGAGGGCGAGCGGGCTGACGGCGAGGCGAAGGCGCTGCTCGATTGGCTCGAGCTCGAGCTCATAGAGGCGCGCCGGGAGACCGGAAGACTGCGGTCAGAGCTCGAGACCGCTGAGCGCAGGCGCCGCGACGCCGAGCAGCTGGCCCACGCAGAAGCGGCGATGAGGCTCGACCTCGGGCACGACCATGCGGTACGCATGGGACGCCACGAGGCGGACGCTCGCGTGGTCCTCGAGCTCCTCCAGGCGGTGCAGATTCACGCCCGCGGGCTCGCCCGGGAGATCGAGACGCTGAGGCGCTCCGCCGACGAGGCCGGCCAGCCGCAACCGGGCCCGTCGTCGCCGCCCCCTCGCGGCCCGGCCGGGCGGCCGGGCTCGACGTCGCGCGCCCATGTTCTCGAGACCGAGCTTGCGCTCGCGAGGTCGACTCCGCCGGCGCTCCTCGTCGCTCACACTCTCGCGCCGGTGAGCACGCCGGGCCTTGCTCTCGAGCTTGCCATGCAACGCATTCGCGCGGCGAGGAGCGCGCCGACGCCGCTGGGGTCGCGACCCCCGGCCGGGACGCCGCTCGAGGGCGCCCTGCTCCTGCTTGCCGCCGAGCGCGCACAGGCGGGTGAGCTGCTCGCGCCGGGGCCGCGGGCCGGGGACGAGGCGGCTCGCGACCAGGCCCGCGCCGCGTACGTGAGCGAAGCCATCGACGCGATCGCCCGTCAGCTCGACGCGGTGCGGGCGGTGGTGGCGCTCCTCCCCCCGGACGTGACGCACGACGGCGAAGGTCCCGCACGACCGGCGGGCCGGGGCGGTGCCGGCCCTCCCGGCCCTCCCGGTCAGCCGGCCGATGCCGTCGGTCCGCCGGCCGGCACCGCAGGTCCGCCGGCCGATGCCGTCGCGCCCGACCGGCTGGCCGCGGCACTCGACCGTCTGCGCGAGGAATACCCGGAGCCGGCGCCCGAGCCGGCCCCCGCCGGGGAGGCGCGGCGCCCCGCCGGG
>DATCEM010000252.1:0-4728 GCA_036510175.1 Solirubrobacteraceae bacterium
CTCGTCGGCGGCCTCGGTCAACGCCTCGACGAGCTCGGCGGACGCCGTGGCGATCCGCTTACCCAGGCGGCGCTGACCGGCGGCCGAGAGTTCGCGTAGCACCGCCACGAGGTCGGTTTCGCGGCCGTTGTCATGAACATCGGTGAGCAGCGATTCGAGGACCTCGTCGTCGCTCTGATCGATGAGCTTCGCCATCTCCCGGCGGGGACCCTTGTCGAGCTCCGCGGCGAAGCCGATGAGCGCGGGCCAGAGCTCCTCCTCGTACGCGGAAACGAAGATCTGCTCGAATACCTCGCGGTCAAACGAGGTCGACAGGGCGGCGACTTGGCGGCGCGCGACGGTCGGGAGCAGCGGGAGCAGCACGAGAAGCTCGGCCCAGAGCGAGTCCTCGGCGGCGGCGTCGATGATCGTTGCCAGCACTCGTCGTGCTTGGATTGATTTGAGCGTGGCGAAGCGCTTGCGGCTCTCGGGGCTCATCGCGCGCACGACAGGCAGAACTTCTGACCACAGACCGTCGCGTAGCGCGGCACGCACCATGCTGTCGAGCACCTCGTCGTCCTGGGCGGCCGCGAGGTCGCCGAGCGTTCCCCGTTGGCGCTCGGTGACGTGGGCAAGCACGTCGAGCGCCTCGATCCACAGATCGGCGCTGCTGGCCGTGGCGATGACGTCCTCGAGACGCTCGTCGGGCAGCAGGGCGACGAGCGCGCTGATGTTCTTCTTTGCCTCGATCACGTAAGCGGTGCGGAGCAGGCTCTCGTCATCGACGGCGTCGAGCGCGGCGAGCAGCGCGGCCTTTGAGAGATGACCGACGAAGCGGCCCATCGTGATGTATTCCTCGCTGGCTGCGAGCTCTGCGGTGATCGCGGACACGACGTCCGGTGGCATCTCGCCGATGACCCGGCTCGCCCTCCGCGGGTCGAGGTGCACGCTCAGGTCGGCGAGGAAGGTGACGGGGAGATGCTTGGCGATGTCGACGGCGCGGCCGGGGTCGAGCAGCCCGGTGATGCGGGCACAGAGCAGCGCCCCGAACGCACGCTCGCCGATCACGGCGGCGAGCTTCGCCGGGATCAGCTTCGTCGCCGCCGCGACGCGCTGAAGCATCTGGCGGTCGGCGTCGAACATCGCCACCGTCACCTGATCGCGCAGGTCCCGGATCGCCTGCCCCTCGAGCCGCTCGAAGTAGGCGAGTTCCTCCGCGTCGGCTCCGACCAGCCGGGCGAGCTTGAGTACCTCCACCTCGGGGCTGAGGTAGCCGTTCACGCGATCAGCCGAAGAGGATCTTGCGAATCGTACGGCGCAGCAGCCTGGGGACGATCTCTAGCGCCTCGTCGACCGCCGCCTCGAGCTGCTCCGACTGCTCTCGCTTGGCCACCTGGAGCATGTCGGCGAACCCGCTCAGCTCCTTCTCGGTCAATTCCTCGAGCCCGCCGGGCACCGTTCCGAGCTCCGGCCCCAGTATGCGACGTGCGGCCTTACTCATCGTGGTCTGGTCGCGCCCGTGGGCCTGGCTCGAAAACCAGGCGGGGGAGGCGGCCTCTCGCAGAGGAAAGCATGCACGTCGGCGTTGAAGCGGTCCGGGCGCTCGAGCATGGGCATGTGACCCGTGTCCTCGTAGATCAGCTTGCGCGACTCCGCGATGAGCCACTCGAACTCGTCGGCGTCCTGGACCGGGACCAGACGATCCTCAGCGCCCCAGATGATCAAGGTCGGGCAGGCGATCTCACCCAGCCGGTCGCGAATCGGGTAGCGGGTCATCGCCTCAAGCGCCGCCGGGACGGCGATGAGCCGACCACTGCCGTGAACCACCGCCAGGATCAGCGCGGCCGGCAGGCGCTCGGGATGAGCGACGATGAGGCCGAGCAGCTTGCTACGCAGACCCGGGCGCAGCACCGGAACGTCTGACCGTACCGCGAGCCAGAGCAAGGCAAAGAAGAAGAAGTTCTCGACGATGCTGCTGATGTTCTTCTTGCGCTGCGCGCGTACCCACTCCATGTTCAGGCCGATCGCGGGCGCCAGGCAGAGCCGCTGCACCCGGTCCGGGAAGCGAATCGCCAACTCGGCACCGATGAAACCGCCCATCGAGTTACCGACGACCGTCGCCCGCTCGACGCCCAACTCCTGGCAAAGCTCGTCGAGGATTCGCGCGTAGCCGGTGATCGAGATCGGTTCGAGCGGCAGCGGCGAGGCGCCGAACCCGGGAAGGTCGATCGCGATCACGCGATGGTCGCGGGCGAAGAAGCAGATGTTCTCGAGCCAGCTTTGCCAGCAGGCGAGGCCGTGGATCAACAGCACCGGCGGCCCGGAGCCGAGGTCGATGACGTTGACCCAGCGCTCCTCGACACAGACCCACCGCTGATGCTCGGACCAATCGACATCCATCCATTCAGAGCGCCCGACCGGGCCATAAAGATCGTCCAGATCCGGGGAATTCGACGATGCGTTGGGCACGGCGCAGAGAATAACCGCAGGACCGATCAACGCGGGGAACTACGGTGCGCCGCGCGCCGTCCGGCTGCACGTCGGCGGCCAGCCCGTCCCCAGGGCAGGAGCACCCGCTCCCGCGCCGAACGACACGACGTGAGCGCCAGCCTGACTCAGAGAACGGACCACAGGCTGGCCGACCTCATCCTCGACTTCCTCGGCTACCTCGAGCTCGAGCGCGGCCTGTCGCGGAACACACTTGAGGCGTACCGCTCGGATCTCCTGCAGTACGGCGAGTTCCTCGCCGGCCGGGGGCTCGACCCGCTCACCGTCGACCACGCCGACCTCGCCGCGTTCATGTCCGAGCTCGCCGAAGGCGCCAACGGGCGCCGCCCGGTGGCGGCAGCAACGCTGCAACGTAAGGTCGCCTGCCTGCGCTCCTTCTACCGTCACCTGCGGCGCGACCAGATGATCGAGCGCGATCCCACGGCCGAGCTCCGCGGCCCGCGCCGGAGCAAGCGCCTGCCCAAGGTCCTCTCGCGCGACGAGGTTCGGCACCTGATCGAGCAGCCCAGCGGGTCCTCTGCGGCCGCGCTCAGGGACCGGGCGCTGCTCGAGACGATGTACGCGTGTGGCCTGCGGGCATCCGAGGCGGTGGGACTCGAGCTCTCAGAGCTCGACCTCGAGGTGGGCATACTGCGCGCACGGGGCAAGGGGTCCAAGGAGCGGCTCATTCCCATCGGGACGAAAGCGATCGAAGCCCTGCGCGCCTACGCCGAGCGCGGGCGACCCGGCCTCGTCGGGATCCGCGACGAGCGCCACCTGTTCGTCAACCTGCGCGGCGCCGGTCTCTCGCGGCAGGGCCTCTACAAGATCATCCAGCGCCACGCGCGCTCCGCCGGCCTCGAGGATCGGATGAGCCCGCACACGCTCCGGCATACCTTCGCCACCCATCTGCTCGCCGGCGGCTGCGATCTGCGCTCCCTGCAGGAGATGCTCGGCCACGCGGACATCGGCACGACCCAGATCTACACGCACCTGTCGACGGACCGTCTGCGCGACGTGTATTTCGACGCGCACCCGCGCGCGCAGGTCTAGGGCTCCTCCTCAGCCGACGCCACAGCCAGGTGGCAGAATCGCCCGATGACGCTGGGACGAATGCTTGCCGTGACCGTGGGAATACTCGCGCTCGCGGGCCTCGCCGGGTGCGGGGATTCCCGCACGCCGGCTCCGAATCTGGCTCGCATCGAGCCCCCGCACCGCCTCAGGGTGCTCAGCTACCTGCATAACACCCTGCACCTGAGCGCTCCGGCCAACTGGAGCACCGAGACGGGGTCGGCGCCGCTCGTGGTCACCATCGGCTCAGGCCAGGCCGTGGTCGCGATCTGGCGCTACCCGCGAAGTCCGAGCCAGCCCCTTCCCAGTGACATCCCCGCGCTCCAGCGCGCGCGGGGCGCTCTCATCACGGCTGCCGCTGCCCGTGACCGGACCTTTCGCGTGATCTCCTCCGCCGTCGTGGGGATCAACAGCGTCCCCGGCGTCGAGCTCGACGCGCTCGAGACGATCCGTGGCCAGGTCCGCCGCGTACGTTCCGCCCATCTCTACAAGCGCGGCGCCGAGCTCGTGATCGACGAATACGCGCCCGAGAACCTCTTCCACCAGGTCGACCGCACGGTGTTCTCGCCCCTGCTCCATTCGGTGCATCTGGTTGGCTGAGAAGCGGGTGGGCCGGCGGGCCTTCGTGGTGGTGCTCGACGCGTGCGGCATGGGCGCCCTTCCCGATGCCCCGAGCTACGGTGACGCGGGGGCGAACACCCTCGTCCACCTCGCCGACGCGGCGGGGGGGCTCGACCTGCCGACCCTCCAGGCCCTCGGTCTGGGCTCGATCATGCCCGTGCAGGGCATGGCGCCGGCGGCCCATCCGGTGCTCCATGGGCGCCTTCACGCGCTCGGCGCGGGCAAGGACTCGACAGCGGGCCATTGGGAGCTCATGGGCGTCGTGTCCTCGGTCCCGCCGCCGACCTACCCGCGAGGGTTCCCGTCCGAGGTCATCGAGCGTGTCAGCGCCGCCGCCGGGCGCAATGTGATCTGCAATAAGCCCTACAACGGCATCGACGCGATCGACGACTTCGGAGCCGAGCATCTCGAAACCGGCGCGCTCATCGTCTACACGAGCCAGGATTCGGTGCTTCAGGTCGCCGCCCATCTCGAAGTCGTTCCCGCTGAGGAGCTCTACGAGGTATGCGCTCGCGTGCGGGAGGAGATGTCAGGTGAGCACGCCGTGGGCCGCGTGATCGCGCGGCCGTT
>DATCEM010000253.1:0-2286 GCA_036510175.1 Solirubrobacteraceae bacterium
CCAACCTGGACGAGTACATGGGGCAGGCGATCGAGTGCAAGGTGATCGAGCTCAACCGCTCTCGCAACAACGTGGTGCTGTCGCGCCGGGCGGTGCTCGAGGAGCAGCGCAAGGAGGACCGTGAGCGCATCCTCGACCGGCTCCAGCCGGGCCAGGTCGTCGAGGGCACGATCTCGAACATCGTCGACTTCGGCGCCTTCGTAGATCTCGACGGGATCGACGGCCTGATCCACATCTCCGAGCTCTCGTGGTCGCACGTCAACCACCCGAGCGAGATCCTCTCGATCGGCGACACGGTCAGCGTCAAGGTGCTCGATATCGACCGCCAGCGGCAGCGCATCTCCCTCGGCCTCAAGCAGACGCAAGAAGATCCGTGGCAGCGCGTGATCGACACCTACAACATCGGCGACGAGCTCGAGGGAACGGTGACCAAGGTCGTCACCTTCGGCGCCTTCGTCGAGATCCTCGACGGCGTTGAGGGCCTGGTGCACATCTCAGAGCTCTCCCAGCAACACGTCGAGAACCCGCGCGAGATCATCCAGCCGGGCGACGAGGTACGGGTCAAGATCCTCGAGATCGATTCCGAGCGCCGCCGCTTGTCCCTCTCGGTCAAGCGCGTGGAGGATCAGGTCCTGCCGGTCAGGCCGATCGAGCCCCCCACCGGAGACCTCGACGACGTGCCCGATCTGGGCCTCTCCGAGGACGTATTCGGTGGTCCGCAGATCACCATCGAGTCCGACCTCGAGGACGCGGCCGCCGCGGCGGTCGAGGCATCAAGCAACGGCGAGTCGCTCGCGGCGGAGGCGGTGGCGCTGGCGGAGCCGGAGGACGCGGAGGGCGAGGCCGCGCCTGAGGAGCCGGCCGAGGCGCAGGGCGAAGAGCCCGCGGCCGAGGCGGAGGGCGAGCCGGCCGCCGACGCGCCCGAGGCGAGCGCGGAGCCCGAGGCCGACGCCGTCGCCGACGCATCTGATACCCCCGTCGCCAATGGGTCCGACGCCGAGCTCGACGCCGTCGATGCGCCGGCAGGTGTGACCACCTCTGGTCCCGGCGAGCCGGCGGCCTGAGCACCGATCGCGTCCCCTTCGTCGCGCTCACCGGCGGCCTCGGCGCCGGTAAGTCAACGGCGCTTGAGGCGCTCGGGCGGCTTGGGGCGGCGGTGCTGTCGAGCGACAAGGTTGTGCACGAGCTCTACGCGACCGCCGAGGTGCGGGACGCGGTGGTGGGGCGGTTCGGGGAGGAGGTGGCGCCGGGCGAGGTGGTCGATCGACGAGCACTCGCCGGCAGGATGTTCGCCAGCGATGAGGATCGCAGCTGGGTCGAGGCGCAGCTCTGGCCGCGCGTCCGGCAACGGATGGCGGAGTGGCGAGACGAGGTCGATCGCCGCCGCCCGCCTCCGCCGGTCGCCGTCGTCGAGGTACCGCTGCTCTTCGAATCGGGACTCGACCGAGCCTTCGACGCGACGATCGCCGTCGTAGCCGACGAGACGGTGCGGGCCGATCGCGCGGGAGCACGCGGTCACGCGGCGGTCGCCGAGCGGACGGCTCGCCAGCTCAGCCAGGAGGAGAAGGCCGCCAAGGCGGGGTACGTGGTGGTGAACGACGGGACGCCGGCCGAGCTCGAAAACGCTCTGTCGGCTGTACTTGACATGCTCAGGGGATGACCTCCAGCTCCGCGGGCGTCACCGCTCGTCGTGCCGCCGCCCAGCGTCGGCGGAGCATCGTCGCGCGCCGCCGCCGGCGCGTCCGCCGGGCCATCCTCGGGCTCGGCAGTCTCACGATCGGGCTCGCCGTGGTGCTCATCGCCCTGCCCCTGTTCGAGACCGCGTACGAGCACCTCACGCTTCCCCTCGAGCACGAGGACATCATCGTCCAGCAGGCGCACAAGGAGGGGCTCGATCCGGCGCTGATCGCCGCCGTGATCTACGCCGAGACCAAGTTCGACGCGCGGACGTCCTCGGCGGGCGCCGAAGGGCTCATGCAGATCCTCCCGGCGACGGCCGAGTTCCTGGCCCATCGCTCCGGCGCGACCACATTCAGGGTGAGCGACCTCTCCAGCCCTCAGGTCAACATCACCTACGGCAGCTACTACCTGCGCTACCTCCTCGACAGCTACGGCGGCAACAAGATGCTCGCGATCGCCGCCTATAATGGCGGTCAGACCAACGTCGATAACTGGATCGCGCGGGCGCGAGCGCGGGGGCACGCGCTGACCGAGGACGAGATCCCCTTCCCGCAGACACGGGCCTACGTCGAGAAGGTGCTGAGCGCCCAGCGGCGCTACCGGCGG
>DATCEM010000254.1:0-5590 GCA_036510175.1 Solirubrobacteraceae bacterium
CCAGGCGGCTAAGCGAATGCCGCGGCCGGGCCTTCGAGGCGCACGCCCGGGAGGCGGTGCAGGCCGACCATCTCGATCAGCATGGTGATCTGGGGCTGAGCGCCGCGCAGTAGGAGGGCGCGCCCGTGGGTGCGCAAGCGCCGGGCGATCATCGCCAGATCGAGCATCAGCGACGTGTCCGCGAACACCAGCTCGGTGAGGTCCACGATGACATCCGCCTGCGCACGAATCGCGCGTGAGAGGGCTGGGCGTCGGCGTCCCTGCGTCATCCGATCCTCGTCGCCCCTGCATCGCAGGGTCGGCGGCTTGTCATCGAAATCGACGATGGCGAGAACCTAGCGAACGCGGGTGCCGCGACGCAAGCCCAGCGCCCGATCAATGTCCACCAGATGACGTAGCCGGGTAGGGTGCAACGCGTCCCCGCCGTCCCGTCAAGGAGGGAAGCATGCCGCAGGCCAGGAGTACTCGGTCCAGGAGCACCGCCGCGAAGTCAAGCTCGAAGGCCAAGTCCGCGGGGGCGGGGGCCAAGCGCGCGACCGCCGCGAAGTCCTCGACGGCCACGAAGTCCGCGCCGGCCGCCAAGCGCGCGACGGCCGCGAAGTCCAAGCCCGCCGCTAAGTCCACGTCCGCCGCCAAGTCCGCCCCCGCCGCCAAGCGCGCGACCCCCGCCGCCAAGCGCGCGACCCCCGCCGCCAACCGCGCGACCCCCGCCAAGCCGGCCGCGACGTCATCGGCGGCCAAGGCCAAGGCCAAGGCTGCAAGCACCGCTGATGCTCGGGCCGAGGCCGTGGCGCAGCGCCTGCGCAAGCTCAACGAGCGGATCATCGAAGCGGGCCGGGAGGCGGGTGAGACGACGCTGACGAGCTATGAGCGTGCGCTCAAGGCGATCGCCGGCTCGGTCGAGAACGGGCCGGGGAGCAGTGAGGTCGACTGGATCTCCCACCTGGCCACCACGCAGGCGAAGTTCATCCGCGACGTGACCACCGCGTGGACGTCGGCGGCTCGCGGGGTGCTCAAGTAACCGAGCGTTGGCGGGGAATCGGCGCGGGCGCCGATTCCGATCCCACGACCGGCGCCGAGCCGGCCGGGTCCGCGCCGTCCTCGAACATCCGGGCCAGCGCCTCGCCGATGCGCTCGCGGACGACCTGCGCGCTGCGCTGGATGTGCGCGCGCATGTAGCCGGCGGCGTCGTCGGCGTCGCCGGTGAGGATCGCGGCGAGGATCTCGAGATGCTCGGCGATGGTGGCGCCGATGCGCTCGTCGCTGGTGAAGTCGTGGATGCGGAGGATGCGAATGCGGTCGCCGATGTCGCGGAGGATGCCCGCGGCGACGTCGTTGCCCGACGCCGCGGCGAGGTCCTGATGGAACCCCTCGTCGCGATAGACGAAGGCCGCCCCTTCGGAGGCCAGTCCGCCGGCGCGGTGCTCGGCGCCGAGGGCGCGCCAATCCTGCTCGAGCGCCTCCAGGCTGCCGCGGTCCCCTGAGCTCGAGGCTCGCCGGACAACAAGGTCCTCGAGCACGAGCCGCACGTCGTAGAGCTCGCGCATGGCGCGCACGCTGGGGACCCGGGGGCGCAGGCCGCCGCTCGGATCGCGGGTCAGATGCCCGTCGCCCTCCAGGCGGCGCAGCGCCTCACGGACCGGGGTGCGGCTGGTGCGGAACTCCGCCGCGAGCTGCTGCTCGACGATCCGGCTGCCGATGGGAATGCCCCCGCGGGTAAGGCGGTCGCGCAGTTCCTCGTACACCCGATCGGCCGCGGAGACCCTGGTCGCCATCCCGACAGCATGGCAGGACGCGAGGCTCTACCGGGGCGGATCAATTTTGGCCATAGGGCCATATCCGGCGGCCAGGGCAGAGAGCAAGCTACCCCGCAACCAGGACTGTCTACCGCGTTGTATACAACGCGCCTCTTCGTCTGGAGGTAGTTCATGTTCGACCACGCTGCCGGGCCTGCGCCCGGGCAGGTCGCCGTACCGGCACGCCCGTATGCCTACGAGTTCGAGCCGGCTACCAGCGCGCTGCTCCTCATCGACATGCAGCGCGATTTTCTCGAGCCGGACGGGTTCGGCGAGCTGCTGGGGAATGACGTCTCGCTCCTCGCTCGCGTGGTTGAGCCGCTCGGCGCCGTCCTCGCCGCGGCCCGGGGCGAAGACATGATGATCGTCCACACCCGCGAAGGCCACCGCCCCGACCTGGCCGACTGCCCGCCGAGCAAGCTGGCGCGTGGGCGACTCGAGCTGGGGATCGGCAGCCCCGGCCCCAAGGGCCGGATCCTCGTCCGCGGTGAGTACGGCCACGACATCATCGACGAGCTGGCGCCCCTCCCCGGCGAGGTCGTCCTCGACAAGCCGGGCAAGGGCAGCTTCTACGCCACCGACCTCGAGCTCATGCTCCGCAATGCAGGGATCAAGAGCCTGATCGTCACCGGGGTGACGACCGAGGTGTGCGTCCACACGACCGTGCGCGAGGCCAACGATCGTGGCTTCGAGTGCCTGGTGCTCGAGGACTGCTGCGGTTCCTACTTCCCCGAATTTCATCGCGTGGCACTCGAGATGGTCGCCGCGCAGGGCGGGATCTTCGGCTGGGTATCAGGCTCGGCCGAGCTCCTGCAAGCACTGTCCAACACTCGGCCGCCGGTCCTCGCTGCGGTCACGGAAGGAGCGTGAGCATGTCCATCACCGCCCCCTTGATGGGGTTCCGGAGGTACTGGCGTCCGGGAGAGGTCAACGCCTTCTCCGGCCTCTTCATCAACCTGCTGGTTAACGTCCTGACCATCACCATCCTCGCCTCGGTCGTCGTGCACATCCCGATCGGGAAGGTGACGGGGACGATCCTCCCGGCCCTGGGGATCGAGCTCCTCGTCGGGAACTGCTTCTACTTCTGGCTGGCCAAGCGGCTGCAGGCGAAGGAGGGCCGCGACGACGTCACCGCGATGCCCTACGGGCCGAGCGTGCCCCACATGTTCATCGTCACGCTGGTGATCATGCTGCCGACCTACCTGAAGACGCACAGCGCTCTGAAGGCGTGGGAGGCGGGTCTCGCGTGGGCGTTCATCATCGGCGTGATCATCCTCATCGGCGCCTTCGTGGGACCGTTCGTGCGCCGGGTCACCCCCCGCGCGGCGATGCTCGGAGCCCTGGCCGGGATCTCGCTCACCTTCATCGCCATGCAGCCCGCGGCGGAGATGTGGGACGCGACCTGGATCGCCCTCCCCGTGCTCGTGGTGATTATCGTCGGCTTCGTCGCCGGGGTCCGACTCCCACGCAACATCCCGATCGGGCTGGCGGCGCTCGTGCTCGGCACGGCGATCGGGTGGATCGGCGGCTACATGCACCCCACCGAGGTGTCGACGGCGGCCAAGGACATCGCCGTCGGGCTGCCCTCGCTCAACCTCGACCTCCTCGGTCACGGTCTGAGCGCGATCTCGCCGCTCCTGGCCACGGCGATCCCCCTCGGCGTTTACAACTTCTGCGAGGCGATGACCAACGTCGAGAGCGCCGCGGCCGCCGGGGACTCCTACAACCTGCGGCACGTCCTCCTCGCCGACGGCACCGGCGCGATCGTCGGCGCGTGCCTGGGCAGCCCGTTCCCGCCGGCCGTGTACATCGGCCAGCCGGGATGGAAGGAGGCCGGCGGCCGCCTGAGCTACTCGCTGGGCTGTGGCTTGGCGATCTTCGTCCTCTGCATCATCGGGATGTTCCCGCTGCTCGCCGCGGTCCTGCCGATCCCGGCGATCGTGCCGGTGCTCCTGTACATCGGGCTCGTCATCGGCGCGCAGGCGTTCGCCGTCGTGCCCCGGGCTCACTATGCGGCGGTCGTGCTGGCGATGATTCCCAACATCGCCTCGTGGGGGTCGGGACAGGTCAACGACGCGCTCAGCGCCGCCGGCACGTCGGCCACCCACGTCGGGGAGACGAATCTCGTCAACGCGGGCGTCCACTACAACGGCCTGCTCGCGCTGGGCAACGGGGCCACGCTGGCCGGGCTCGTGCTCGGGGGAATCGCGGTGTTCCTCATCGATCGCCGCTTCTACCACGCGGCCGGGTTCTGCATGTTCGGCGCGGCACTGAGCATCGTCGGGCTGATCCACGGCAACGCGGTGCACATATTCACCGACTGGAAGATCGCGCTCGGCTACGCCTTCGCCGGGATCACCTGCCTGGCTCTGCTCTTGCTCAAGCTACCCGAGCGAGAACCCGACCCGAGCGATCCGATGGACATCGAGGCGGCGGCAGAGGCGGGCCGGATGCCGTCTGTCCTCGTGACACCGAGCCCGCTGTTCCCGACGCCGGCGCCGTCGGGAGAGCCGGAGCCCGTGGGGGTGTGACCGGGTCGACGGTGAGCATGGCGGCGTGTCGGGGCGCAGGTCCCGACACGCCGCCCGTCGTGCTGATCCACGGGGTCGGCTTCGGGCCGGCGACGCTGGCGCCGCTGGCGGCGGCGCTCGCGCCCTATGCCCGCGTCGAGATGCCGGCGCGGCGCGGCTACGGCGACCGCGCCCACGTGCCACCGGCGGCGACGGTCGCCGAGCACGTCGACGACGTCCTCGCCGCACTCGACGAGGCCGGGGTCGGCTGCGCGATCGTCGCGGGGATGAGCGGGGGTGCCACGGTCGCGCTCGCGCTGGCCTTGCGCGCCCCCGAGCGTGTGCTCATCGCCGTGGCGCACGAGCCTGCCGTGGGGAGCATGTCCCCCGAGCTGCGGGCACTCGTGCGCGGTGCGCTGACCCGAGGAGGAGGCAGCGAGCTCGTGCGGGTGCTCGCCGGGGCCGAGACCTGGGGCACGCTCTCCGCAGGTGCGGTGTCGGCCCTCAACTCGAGCTCGGGGCTCGTGGAGGCCGACGCCGCCGCTTTCCTCGCCTTCGAGCCGCAGCTCGCGGCTGCGGCCTCACCGGTCCCGCTCGTGTGCTCGGTGGGGGAGCGTTCGAGCGAGCTGCGGTACACGATTGCCGAGCGGCTCGCCGCGCGCACGGGGGCTCCGGTCGCCGTGGTTCCGGGGTGCGGTCACCTTCCCCAGTTCGACGCCCCCGAGGCGTTCGCCGAGCTGATACTCGAACAAGCACTGATCAAGCCGAGAGGACTGAACGCGACATGACCACGACCACCAGCCGTACCGTCGTCGACGCGGATCCCTATCCGTGGCCGTGGACGGGGCACATCGACCTTGCGCACACGGCGCTCGTGCTCATCGATTGGCAGCACGACTTCTGCGCGCCCGGGGGCTACGTCGACTCGATGGGCTACGAGCTCTCGCTCACGCGCAGCCCGGTCGACACCACGCGCCGGGTGCTCGAGGCGTGGCGCCGGTGCGAGGCCCCGGTAGTCCATACCCAGGAGGGTCACAAGCCCGACCTCTCCGATTGCCCGCCCAATAAGCTGTGGCGCTCGCGCCGGATCGGCGCCGGCATCGGCGACAGCGGTCCGTGCGGGCGAATCCTCGTGCGCGGGGAGCCGGGCTGGGAGATCATCCCCGAGCTCGCACCCCTGCCCGGCGAGATGGTGATCGACAAGGCGACCAAGGGCGCGTTCTGTCAGACCGAGCTCGACCTCGTGCTGCGCAATCGCGCCATCCACAGCCTGATCTTCACCGG
>DATCEM010000255.1:0-5929 GCA_036510175.1 Solirubrobacteraceae bacterium
GATGCCCAGCGCCACCGTGTGCTGCTCGGAGGCGAGCAGCGGGCTCGGGCGCCCCCAGGAGATCTGCTGCAGCGCCAGGCGCAGCGGCTCGGCGTAGGCGAACTCGCCGTCCAGGAGCTGCAGCGCGGTGCCCAGCGCGGCAAGCTCCTCATCCTCGAAGGCGATCGCCGGCAGGTGGAAGTTCTCGGGCGGCAGCGAGTAGTTCTCCTGCTCGACCAGGCCGTCGATCGGCTTCTCCACGGCGAGCTGGATCCCCAGCGCCTCGAGCTCCGAGCGGTCGGCGTAGAAGCGACGGGCGAACGCGTCTTCGTTCATCACGCTGTACCCCTCGACATCGCGCCTGATCTCGGGCGCAGTCACCGGCCGGCGCTCCGCCATCAGATACGAGATCAGCGAGAGCTGGCGGATCAGCTTCTCGGTGTCCTTGGCCATTGCACCCAACTGTAGTCGCGCAAGTCCATCAGTCGACGCGACCGGACCCCAAGCGGCTGCAATTTGCGACTTTTGACGTAAAGGCGTTGCTAGCTGCGCCGCGGGAAGCGCACCAGGCGTGGGACGGTCGGCCACGGGCGGCTCGTCCGGCTCCCGCAACGAACCGGGCCGCGCGGTTTGCGGGAGCGCGAGCGGTCTTCCCCGGCGGTTTCGGCCCGCGGGGCGTCGGCGCGCCGCAAACTCAGGGGGGTCGTGCTGCGAAAGGACCGCCCATTAACCCAAACGCAGCACGGCCTCGCCGCGGGGGCCCTTCGCGCGGTGGCGCAGACCATCGACCGTGCGATCGCCGCCATCGTGGCCGGGCAGCACGGCTTGATCACCACGCGCCAGCTCCTCGAGGTGACCACGCGGGCCTCCCGGTTTACGCCGCCTTACGCTCCTGCTCGGCCCGGGCCGCGAAGTAGGCGCCGCCGCCGATCCCCTTATCGAAGGACGACCACTGCTCGCCGGCGGGAAGTTCCTTCTCGATCCGGTCGAAGCTACCGAGACGTCCGCCGAGGTTGTCGACCATGTGCACGAGGGTCGCCTCGCGCGTGCAGGGAACGACGGGACTGCCGTGCTCGAGCGAGCCGTGGTGGCTCAAGATGATGTGCAGGACGGCCTGCGCCAGCTCGGCGGGGAAGCCCTCGAGGCGCTCGATCGCGCGTCGGACCCGGTAGTAGCCGAGCGGAATCTCCCCCTGTAGGCGCCCCTCGTCGGACATCTCGATCGTTCCCCCCTGGAACCGGTAGGCCTCGAGCTTGCCGATGTCGTGCAGCAGGGCCCCGGTGACCGCGACGTCGCGGTCCACGCCGGGGAAGGTGGCCGAGATCGCGCTCACCGCTTGCGCGACCGACAGGCAGTGCTCGAGCAGGCCGTGCCGGTAGGCCTGGTGGTAGTACTTGGCTGCGGGAGCGTCCCGGTACGCGGCCCAGGTCGGGGTGCCCTCTCCGAACACCATCCCCAGCAGCCGCCGCAGGTGGGGATTCTGGATCGTGGCGAGCAGCCCCCGCAGATCGGTCTCCATCTGGTCGGCGCTGCGCGGCGGCCCGTCGAGGAGATCGTCGACCTCGTACTCCTCCTCGACGGCCGTCCTCAGCGCCTGCAGGCCGAGCTGGGCGCCGTAGCGGGGATGCACCGAATAGCGCCCACTGACGTGGACGATCTCGCCCAGACGGCAGAGCTCGCGCACCTGGGGCACCTCGTCCCAGACCATCGCCACGACGCTGCCCGTGCGGTCGCCGAGCGCGAGCTTCAGGTACTCGGCGCCGTCACGACGCCGGCGAACCTCGACCTGGCGCACGACCAGCGGCTGGGCAATGTCGCATCCATCGATGAAGTCCCTGACCTGCATCGGATGACGAAGATAGAGTGGGCGGCGGACGGTTATGGATCGCACCGCGCTCGTCACGGGAGGTACCGGCGGCCTCGGAACCGCCGTCGTGGCGCGCCTGCTCGCCGACGGGTGGCGAGTGCTCGCCCCGTGGGTAACCGAGCGCGAGCTCGAGCGCGTCGAGCGCCATCCTGACCTCGAGCTCGTTCACGCCGACCTGGCCGACCCCGAGGCAGTCCGCGACGTCGCCGCCGCCGCTGCCGCCGAGCCGCAGGCGCCGCTGCGCGGGGTGGTCAACCTCGTCGGGGGCTACGCGGCGGGCGGGCGTGTGCACGAGACGGCGATCGAGGAGTTCGAGACCCAGTTCCGCCTCAACCTGCGCCCGACGTATCTCGTGACCCAGGCGGCACTCCCGCATCTCATGGCAGCCGGCGGCGGCGGGGTCGTGTGCGTGGGCACCCGTGCCGCGCTCCGCCCCTTCCCCGGAGCCGCCGGGTACATCTCCTCTAAGGCAGCGGTGAGCGCCTTCGTCAGCGCCCTCGCCGTGGAGTACCGCGATGACGGCGTGCGGGCCAACGCCATCCTGCCCAGCGTGATCGACACGCCAGGCAATCGCGCCTCGATGCCCGACGCCGACTTCGAGCGCTGGGTCAAGCCGACAGCGATCGCCGGGGTCATCGCCTTCCTCCTCTCCGACGATTCCGCGCCCACGAACGGCGCCGCGATACCGGTGTACGGGCGAGCCTAGCCGGCTCCCGGCTAGGATCCGCGCCTTATGGAGCGTAAGTGGTGGACCCTCATCGTCGTCTGCACGGCGACGTTCATGCTGCTCCTCGACATCACGATCGTCAATGTCGCGCTGCCGAGCATGGCCAAGGAGCTCGGGGCCAGCTTCTCCGATATCCAATGGGTCGTCGATGCCTACGCGCTCACGCTCGCGTCGCTGCTCTTGACCGCAGGAGCACTCGCCGACCTGATCGGCCGGCGGCTCGTGTTCGCCGTCGGCCTTGCCCTGTTCACCCTGACCTCGCTGCTCTGCGCGGTGTCGCCGAGCGCCACCTTCCTCATCCTCGCGCGCGGGGGGCAGGGCGTAGGGGGCGCGATCATGTTCGCCACCTCGCTCTCGCTCCTGGCCCAGGAGTTTCAAGGCCGCGAACGCGGCACCGCCTTCGCGGCGTGGGGCGCGACGATCGGGGCGGCGGCGGCGATCGGACCACTGGTCGGCGGGGTGCTGGTACAGGCCTTCGGGTGGGCGTCGATCTTCTATCTCAACGTACCCATCGGGATCGCCGCGATCGCTCTGACGATGACCAAGGTCGCCGAGTCGCGCAACCCCGCGGGGACGGCGATCGACTGGGTCGGGACGGTCACCTTCACGGCGGCGCTGTTCATGATCATCTTCGCCGTGATCGAGGGAGATACCAAGGGCTGGGGAAGCACGGAGATCGTCGCGCTGCTCCTCGGTGGAGGGGCGGAGCTCGTCGTCTTCTTCCTCGCCCAGCTCACCGGTGACCACGCGATGCTCGACCTCTCGCTCTTCCGCAAGCCGGCGTTCGCCGGCGGGGCCATCGTCGCCTTCGCCGTCTCCTGCGCGATGTTCGCGATGTTCCTCTACCTCACGCTCTACCTACAGACGATCCTCGACCTCTCACCGCTCGAGACCGGGCTGCGCTTCCTCCCCATCACCGCGCTGTCGTTCATCGTCGCGGCGGGATCGGGCAACCTTTCAGCACGCGTGCCCATCCGCGTTCTCCTCGGTGTCGGTCTCGTGCTCGTGGGCGCGGGACTGCTGCTCATGCGTGGTCTGAGCGCCGGGTCGCACTGGACGGCCCTGCTAGCGGGATTCGTCGTCGGGGGCGCAGGCGTCGGCCTCATCAACCCCGCGCTGGCCTCGACGGCCGTCGGTGTCGTCCCCCCTCAGCGCAGCGGGATGGCCTCGGGGATCAACACCACCTTTCGCCAGCTCGGCATCGCCACGGGGATCGCCGTATTCGGCGCGATCTTCCAGACCGCGATCGCGAGCCGCCTGAGCACCGGCCTGGCCGGCACACCGGCGGGCGCGCACATCAGCCAGATCGCCAAGGCCGTGGCGGGCGGCGCCGCGCAGAGCGTGCTGGGGTCCGTGCCCGCGCGCTCGCGGGCGCACGCGACGACCGTCATCCACGGGGCATTCACCGGCGCCCTGAATGAGATCCTCCTCGTCGCGGGGATCGTGGCGCTCGCCGGCGCGGTGCTCGCGCTCGTCCTGGTCAGGGGGAGCGACTTCGTCGGCTACGGCGCCCCGGAGCCGGCGCACGCGGCGGCCGCCACCGCTGGATAGGGCTCGCTTACAGGCCCGCCGGGTGGCGTTCGACGAAGGTTCCGCCGTCGTCGCCGGTGCGGTTAGACCAGCGCGAGCCGCCCTCGGCCAGCGCCACCGTGTCAAAGCGCAGGCCCGCGACGTACATGTAGGTGTGACCGGCATTGGCAAAGATCGTGACCCACTTGCCGTGTCCGGCGTCGCCGTAGCTCTCGAGCTCCCCGGAGGTCTCGGTCGTGCCGAGCAGGTGGGCCGCGGCGAGCACGAAGCTGATCGAGCCCGAGCAGTCGTACCTGGTGTCCTCGAACGTGCCGTGGCCGCCGCCGTACAGGTAGCCGAGCAGGGCGATCTGGTTGCCCGCGTTGATGATCTCCTGGACCGCGGGGGGCGCGCCGACCGGCGCGACCGCCAGCCCGCTCGGGGTCAGCGTGGCGACGTCGGGGTTGGCCGAGATGCCGCTCTGGGCGAGCTGCTGCCTGACCTCGGTCAGGGAGACGGGCTGCGGGAGCACGCCGCTGCGCGCACTCGCGCTCGTCGTCGTCGTCGTCTGATGCGAACGTCCTGTGGCCTGCGCGCCCGCGACCGGCTCGTCGACCTGGGGATGGGCCTGGACGGCGAGCTGGCTCTGGCTGGAGTCGGCGACGTCCGCGCCGCGCTGGGCCTGACCGCACCCCGATAGCGCGAGAACCAGCGCGGCCGCGGTTCCAAGGATGATCGGACGAGCGGGCACGGCGCAGCCATTATTACGCCCCGAGCCGCGAGGAGGCGCAGATGCACCATCTCGCTCCGGGGCGTTGACCGTTCGCGCGTTGGCGTTCGGCCCGCGCTCGTAGGCGCCGGCGGTAACGACGATGTAACGACGGGGCAACGCCGAGGCCGGACACTTCCCGCCGTGCAGTCGAACCAGCTAAGGACTTCGGGACCGGGACTTGGCAGCGATCGGCCGGCAGCCGGGCGCACGTCGGCGGCACACGGCGGTACGGCCTTTCGGGGGGCGGGGCCCCCTCCGAAAGCCGTCCGCCTAAAGCTTGGGCTGGGGGCCAAAGTCGGGCTGGGGGCCAAGTCGGGCTGGGGGTGAAGTCGGGCTGGGGGGCTTAGGGGGCGGCCGGATCCGGATCCGGGGGGAAACGGAACCGGCCGCCCCCTTTTTACTCAGCCTTGCCCTGGGCGGCGCCGGCGCGGCGCAGGACCGCGCCGAGGCCCAGCCTGCGCGCGGAATCGACCGCTTCCTCGGTCAGCTCGGCGGCGCGCGCCAGATCTTCGCTCTCGCCGCGGTCGCGCAGAGCGCGCGCGTAGGCGAGCTTGGTGCGCGCGATCCACGCGCCGCCCCCGAGCGCCTGCTCTGCCACGAGAGCATCCTGGAAGCACTCCTCGGCCGCCGCGAGATCTCCCACGCAAGCATGCAGGACGCCCAGGTAGTACGCCGTCGACCCAAGCCAGGATGAGCCCATGTCGACGTAGCGGGCGCGATAGGGAGCGAGCATCGAGATCAGCCCTGGCGCCCGCGCCCGATCGCCGAGGGCGGCCGCGGCGGCGGAGCCCAGTGCCACCACCGCCAGCCACGAGAAGTCGTAGGGCGCATCCGCGAGGTCGCTGGACATCAGGCGCTCGTACGGCGCTCGTGCCTCTTCGTCGCGGCCGTGCTCGGTGAAGATCGTCGCCAGGTACGCCTGCGTGAGCAGCGGGATCGTCCGGCTGCGCCCACTGCGGCGGGGCGCGGCGGCCAGCGCGGCGGCGAGCTCATCCAGCCTGCCCTGGTGCATGCGGATCGTGAAGAGCTGCGCGGCGAACATGGGGAAGGCGTCGGGCTGGCCCGCCTCCTGACC
>DATCEM010000256.1:0-2146 GCA_036510175.1 Solirubrobacteraceae bacterium
ATGCGCGTGATCGCCTTCGATCCGTTCGTCTCGGCGGAGCGCTACCGAGAGCTCGGCGCCGAGAAGGCGCAGTCCTCCGACGATCTCTACGCGGTCGCCGACTTCATCACCCTCCACCTGCCCAAGACGCCCGACACCGAGGGCTGGCTCGATGCCGAAGCGCTCGCCAAGTGCCGGGACGGGGTTCGGATCCTCAATGTCGCGCGCGGCCCGCTGCTCGTCGATGAGGACCTGAAGGCGGCGCTCGACTCGGGCAAGGTCGCGGGGGCGGCGCTCGACGTCTTCCGCACCGAGCCGGTCACCGAGCACCCGCTGTTCGGCTATCCCAACGTCATCGTGACGCCGCACCTCGGCGCCTCGACCGCCGAGGCTACCGACCGCGCGGGCTATCAGGCGGCGGAGCAGGTGGTCGCCGCGCTCACGGGAGGGGTCGTAACGAGCGCCGTCAACGTGCCGGCCATTCCTGCGGAGGATCAGGATGTCCTCGGTCCCTTCGTGCCCCTGTGCCGGTCACTGGGACGGATCGCCATGGCGCTGGCCGAGGGCTCATCGATCGACCGGGTCGGGATCGAGTTCCTCGGACGCGTCGCCGAGCGCGACACCCGTCTGCTGGCTATTCAGGTCCTCCTCGGCGTGCTCAGCGGTCACACCGAGGAGGAGGTCAACGCGGTCAACGCGCCGGCGATCGCCGAGGAGCGCGGGATCGACATCGTCGAGACCAAGCGCGTCAGCGCTCGCGACTACACGGACCTGATCCGGGTCGCGGTGACCAGCGGCGACAGGACCGTGCGCGTCGTCGGGACGAACCTCGGCCAGCGCGACCGTCCCCATCTCCTCGAGGCGTGGGGGCAGCGCTTCAACGTCCAGCTCGAGGACCACATCCCCCTGTTCCTCTACCGCGACCTGCCGGGCATGCTCGGACGGGTCGGCACGGTGTGCGGCGAGCACGGGATCAACATCGTCTCAGCAGCCGTAGGCCGCCAGCCCGGCGGCGCGAGCACCAACGACGGCACCCTCGCATCGATGGCGATCACTACCGACGTCGCGGTGCCCCGCGACCTCGTCGACGAGATCGCCTCGAGCGACGGGTTTGAGGCGGGCCGAAGCGTGACGCTTTGAGGCAACCTCGGCAGGAGCCGGCTTGGGCTTAAGGGAAGCACGACGGCGTAACGCGGGCCGTCAAGGAGTCGGCTTCCCTTGGGGGCAGCGTGACGCTTTGCGGCGACCTCCGCAGGAGCGGTGACCCACTAGGCCCGCCTAGAGGTAGATATCAGGCCACGGCGCGCCGTCGGCCACGGCGCCCTGCTCGATCTGCTCGAGGGTCTCGTCGGTGCGACGGTCGGCGACCATGGCCTCGAGTGCCTCGGCGATCGTGGGAGCCCAGACCCGGCGCACGATGGCCACGCGGCCGCTGTCGTCTTCGAGCTCGGCCCAGTCGAGGGCGACGCGAGCGCGCTCGCCCTCGGGCGCCTCCGGCGGGACGGCATCGCCGGGGCCGAACAGGGTGATCTGGGCGCGCCAGCCCTGAGGGCAGAGCTCGCTCATCAATGCGCGCGAGCGGCGCTCGGCGTTGGCCGCGGCGAGGAAGCGGCGCCGCCGGTGGCGCCGGGCACGAACCGCGCCGCGGACGCGGGGCACGACGCGTCCGAGGATCTCCACGCCGATCGCCGCGACGCCGACGACGAGCGCGAGCTCGGCGAAGTTCGTGATCGTCAGGTTCGGCCCGTGGTAGTGGCCGACGTAGTACTGCACGAGAAAACCGCTACCCCCCGCCGAGGCTCCGGGGGTCATGGCACGGGCTGAGTGGCGTCGCCGCCGACGGAGGGTGCAGGAGATCCAGCGCAGCCTTCGCACGAGGCCTACCAAGGTACCCGCTGGCGCCCGCCCGTCAACACGTTTCTCCGCAGCGCCGTCGCCGGCGCGCCAAAATCCGGCCGTTGACCCGGTACCGCGAGTCGCGCTACCCTCTAGCGCGATGGCACTTCGCCTCGAGCTTCGACTTCTTCTCCTCCCCCGCAAGGGGGAATAGCGCGCCGGCGGCCGCAGGTAGCCGCATACCGATTCCGAGAAGAAGCGAAGTTCGAGCAATAGGGAGTGACATGTCTGATGCGGTAGACCAAGCTCGAGTGTTGGTCTTTGATACGAC
>DATCEM010000257.1:0-4731 GCA_036510175.1 Solirubrobacteraceae bacterium
GCGAGCCATGCGCGATCGCCGAGAGGGCGGGCCCGGCGTCGGCGGGATAGTCCCCGCCGCTGGGAGCGCGGAGCGCGATCACGGAAGCGGCGGCGAGCGCGGCCAGCGCGAGCAGCCGGTCGAACGAGTCCCACCGATGGGGCGCGGGTCGCGGGCTCACAAGCCTTCATCGACGCCCCCGGCGGCGCGCTTGAGGGGGTCTCATGCCCGCGCCGGGGCCTGCCGATGACGAGATCATGATGGCCGCGCTACGCCGCCTGACCGTCCCGGCGCTCGTCCTCATCGGAGCGGTGTACGTGGCGTGGCTCGGATTCGGGGTGCAGACGACGGGCGACTACCCGCGCCTGTTCGCGCCGGCCATGGGAGCCCTGCTCGGGGGCCATGTCGACGCCTTCTTTCATCTCCTTCCCGAGGACGGGGCCGGTGGATCGGTCCTCCTGCGCGCGCCGGGCGCACTACTCGGCCGGCTCCTCGTCGGGGGCCGCCTCGCCGAGTTCCGCTTCGGGGCGCTCGAGTCGATACTCGCGCTCGGCGGGCTCGGAATGTGGCTGGCGCGGGAGCTCGTCGTCCTCCTGGCCGCCGGTCTCGCGCTCCCGCTCGCCCGCGGCTCCGAGCGAACGACCGAGGACTGCCTGGCCCTGCTCGCGCTCGTGTTCCTCGCGCGCTGTCTCCTTGATCCCGACGATCACGTCTACTACCACGTCCCGTTCGTCATCGCCCTGCTCGCCTGGGAGGCGCGAACGCGGGACGCGCCCGTCCTCGCTCTGCTCGCCACCGGGCTCCTCTGGCTCGTCTTCCACACCGTCTCCGGCGTGGCCGGCCTCGACGTTCAGTTCATCGCCTACCTGGCGGTGACGATGCCCTTCGTCGCGGTCCTGCTCAGGCCCGCGCTCGGTCGAGCCGCGCCTCGCCGTCAAGGCGTGCCCGCCCGTCCCGCCGCCGCCCACTAGGCTGTGGCGCGATGAGCGCGACGGGAGCCCAAGACAGCCGGAGCACATGCTCGCCGTGCCGGGGCACGGGGAAGCTCATCTCCGCGCTCGGGGGCGAGTCCCACGAGGTCACGTGCCCATGGTGTGGCGGAACCGGCCGCTTCGAGCCGGGCCGGGATGCCCAGGCTCACGTGAGCAGCACTCCTTAGCGGCTACGCGTCCAGCTCCGTCGATACTACGGAGACCGCTCCGTAGAAGATACGTCCAGCCGGCTCAAGCTGGCATTTAGGGGTTGCCGATACGGGTTGTGCCAGAAGCCACTTTGGGTGCAGAGGCAAACCGCTCGTGAGGGCGGGACGCAAAGCCACGGACCTCCATCGGGGAGGGAGCCGGGCTGCCACCTTGGGCTCGATTGCTGTTCGAGCCCAATACGGCTATTGGATCCAAGGGATCTGGCGCAAAGGCCCAATCAACGATCCCTAGGAGGATCCATGCTGTCTAAGTTCAGTCGCCGTGTTCAGGACGAGAAGGGTTTCACCCTGATCGAGCTCTTGGTCGTGATTCTCATCATCGGCATTCTCGCCGCGGTGGCGATCCCGACGTTCCTCAACCAGCGCGGCAAGGCGTATGACTCCAACGCCCAGTCGCAGGTCAAGACGGCGCAGATCGCCGAAGAGACGTACGCGACGGACAACAACGGTAGCTACACGTCGACCCTGAGCGATCTCACCAAGATCGAGCCGTCGCTGAGCGACACCAGCTCGGCCGTGCTGAGCGTCAATGCAGCTCCGTCCGGCGACGAGTACCAGGTCGTCTCGACCGCCAATCACACCGGTGACACGTTCACCATCACCGAGAGCAACACGGGCACCGAGAGCAACACCTGCTCCCCCGGCTCCGGCGGCAGCGGCTCCCCCGGAACCTGCCCGACCAGCGGCACCTGGTAGCACGCCGGTCTGTCTGAAGCTCTGCGTGGGGCGGGCCTCCGGGCCCGCCCCACCAGTGTTTCTCCGTTGACTGTCACGCCAATACCGTGAGCTCGCTCAGTCACACATCTTCCTCTGGCGCCGATCTCACCGCTCGCCTGCTCAGAGCTTCGGTTGCGCCCGCGCGACGCGGACACGCCCGCGCCCGGCGCTCCGCGTCCACCATCACGTCCGTCCTCGTCGCTTGCGGGCTCGTCACCTACGTCGCCCTGTCCTCGCCGACCACGGGCGATTACCTCATCGGCGCTCCGGTCGCCGCCGACAACGCGGGACCCGCCATCGCCGCGCTCAGCCACGGCAACTTCGCCGGCTTCGTCTCCCAGCAGCCTCTCATGGGACTGCTCTCGCTCCTCCTGCGCGCGCCCTTCGTCGCGCTCACCGGCGCCCTCGGCGGCGGCCAGCTCGTGCTCTACCGCGTTGGCACGCTGATCTGCCTGCTCCCGGCCGGGCTGCTCGCTGCCCGGCTCGCGGTAGCACCGCTCCGCGGGACCCGTACGGGCTCATCGATCACCGTCAGCGCCTGTGGCCTCGTCGCCGCGGGCGCGCTGTTGATCAGCCCACCGGTCCTCAACGCCGTCCGCTTCGGCCATCCCGAGGAAGTGCTCACCGCGACGCTCGCCGCCGTCGCACTCCTCGCCGCCTACGACGGTCGCGCCATCCTCACCGGGGTGCTCCTGGGCGCCGCGATCGGCACCAAGGACTGGGCGCTCATCGCGGTGCTCCCGACCTTCATCGCGCTGCCGGCAGGCCGTCGCCGCGCCGCGCTGCTCGCCGGTGGCGGCGTCGCGCTCGCGCTGAGCGCGCCGTTGCCCCTGCTCGATCCGGCCGCGTTCGCGCGCGCCAGCCACGCGCTCGGTGCGACGCGCCTGGTCAATACCCTCAGCGCGTGGTGGCCGCTGGGCACGCACACCGCCGGGCTGCCGGCGGCGTGGCCCGCCGTCCAGACGCTTCCCGGTTTTCTCACCAAGGCCGTGGCGCTGCCCGTAGGGGTCGCGGTGGCGACGGGGCTGGCGCTCGTGGGGTCTGTGGGCCGCCCCGGCGCACGCCTGCGGGCCCGCGGCCGTTGTGTTGACGCGTTCGCCCTGCTCTGCCTACTCGCGGTCATCCGCTGTGTTGCCGATACCGGACCGGTGGAGTACTACTACGTCGCCCTCGTGGTTCCCCTCGCGGTGTGGGAGTCGGCCATCTTGCGCCGCCTGCCGCTGGTGACGCTGCTCTCGGTGGCCGCCGTGTGGTTGACCTACGTCCGGGGGCCAGCTCTCACCCCTGACCTGCTCAACGGCCTCACGCTGGCGTGGACGGGCGTGCTCGCCGGCTACCTCGTATTCCGTGCTTTCCGCGTGGGCGTGGACCCACGCTCAGAACTCGACATGAAGGCTGGGTGATTGACGTGGCGCTTGCCGCCTTTGGAGGTCTCGTAGGTCTGATCGTCGGCTCGTTCCTCAACGTTGTCGCCTACCGCCTCCCCCGTAATGAGTCGCTGGTGGCTCCCGGATCGCACTGCCCGAGCTGCGACACCCCGGTCAAGCCGTACGATAATCTGCCCGTCCTCGGCTGGCTCCTCCTCCGCGGCCGCTGCCGCGCCTGCCACGAGCAGATCTCCGCCCGCTACCCGCTGGTCGAGGCGCTGACCGCGGTGCTGGCCATCGCCGTCGTCCTCGTCAAGGCGTCGCCGCACGACATCGCGCTCGGGCTCGCGCTTGTCGTCGTCCTCGTCCCCGTGGCGCTGATCGACTTCGACCACCGGATCATCCCCAACAAGATCATGCTCCCGGCCGCGATCGCCGCCGTCGGCATCGGTCTCATCACCCGTCCCGCCGGCGTGCCCGAGCAGCTCATCGCGGGCGCCGCCGCGGGCGGATTCCTCCTCCTCTTCGCCCTCGCCTACCCGCGCGGAATGGGCATGGGGGACGTCAAGCTGGCCGCCGTTCTCGGCCTCTTTCTCGGGCGCTCGGTCGCCGTCGCGCTGATGGTGGGGGTGTTCACCGGCGCTGTCGTGGGCGGTCTCGTCATGGCGCGGGTGGGGGTCGCCCAGGGGCGCAAGACCGCCGTGCCCTTCGGCCCGTTCCTCGCCTTCGGTGGTGTCGTCGGTCTCCTCGTGGGCCCGACCATCGTGCACTGGTACCTCCACACGATCGTCTGAGGCAACGTGCTTGTTCGGACTTCAGGCGCGGCCTCTGCTGTCGATATGCAGCGCATGCGAAAGCTGATCGCTGCCGGCGCACTGGTTATCGCCCTGCTCCTATGCCTGCCCGGCGCCGCGCTCGCGGGCAGCTCATCGCCGTCGAGCCCGTCGACCTCGAGCGCGAGCGGCGGCGTGGCCCTGCTGCTCACCGGCCCGCCCTCTGCCACCACCCCGCCGGCCGGCTTCTCGACCGACTCCCGCCAGGCGATCAAGGCCGCCGAGGCGAACGCCACGATGGATTCGATTCATGCCCGCGAGCATCCGCTCTCGATCGAGGTCTGGGTCTACGGGGGCGAGAACTGGTTCGTCGACTTCGCCTACCGCGGCAAGCGCGTCGCCGAGGTCGTCGAGACCCCGTCGGCTCGAGTCACCCACGTGTGGACCGGCCCCCTTGCCGTCGCCATCTATGCCCGCGGCGACTTCGCGCCGCTGTTCGGCTCGGCGTGGATCCTGATTCCGTTCTCGCTGCTCTTCCTCCTCCCGTTCCTCGATCCGCGGCGACCGTGGCGGATGCTCCACCTCGACGCGCTGGTGATCGAGTCCTTCCTCGTCTCCTACCTGCTCTTCGACCATGCCAAGCTCGAGCCCGCGGTGTGGCTGGCCTACCCGCCGCTCCTTTATCTGCTGGCGC
>DATCEM010000258.1:0-2673 GCA_036510175.1 Solirubrobacteraceae bacterium
ATCGATGGTCCGGCCGAGGACCGCACCCTCGTTCCAGGCGGGGATGATCACGGCGACCCGGGGATAGAACTCGAAGACCCTGGCGAACGGGCGCCGGAGGTAGTGGACGGCGGCGAGCAGGAACTGAAGGCACCCGACGACGAGCACCGAGGCGCCGCTCAAGACCATCGCGACGAGAATGACGTGGAGCGCGCCGATCATCGGCCGCCCCCGAGCACGAGCGCGTCGCGGACCTCGAGGCAGTAGCCGTAGCGCCCGATCGCCTCAGGGGCATGGCTGTCGGTACTCAGGAGGATGGGGACTCCGGCGTCGAGGAAGGGGCGCAGCGTCCGCGCCGACGGACAGCGCCAGCGCTCGTCGATCTCCACCGCGGCCCCGGTGGCCGCGGCCACTCGGGCCAGCACTTCGATCGCCCCAATCGGGACCTCGCCCTCCTCGAGCCCGAGCTTGGGCAGGACGCTGAAGAGATGGGCGATCACCGCGTTCTCGACCTGTCTCAAGGCGTTCTTCGTCGCCTCGAGGAGCGCGGCGACCACCGTCGGCGCGGCCAACCTTCCGGCGGCGATCGCGTCGCGAACGCGGCGCGGATCGGCCGGGCCGTCGGGCAGCGGCACCTGGTGGTCGGCGATGTAGATGTAATCGGGGTCGCCGCAGTCGCGGGGAAGGTCGAGGTTCCCGTCGACGTCGAGGAGCTTGGCCTCGATGCCACACCGGAGCATCACCTCCGTCCGCGCGGCGACGCGCCTGACCTCGCGGACGAACTCTCCGGCCCATTCGGTGCTCGCCCGGACGTGATCGACGCAGGTCACCCGCGTGAGGCCGCGCGACTCTGCCACCGCCAGGTTCTCCTCGATCGTTCCCACGCCGTCGGAGAACGTCGAATGCACGTGCATGTCCTGGTCGAGCGCCGGGAGGGAATCGAGGCTCACCATGACGGCGCCCCGACCGCCGCCGCCGTGGCCTCGAGGTCGGCAAGCTCGCCCGCTGCCACGACCATGCCGGCGAGGTAGCGGACCATGGCGATCTCCCGGAACTCGAGGCGGGTGGCGGGGATCGGTTCGCCGAGGAGCTCCCCGAGCGCGAGCTTGGGCATGTTGATCCCGCTGGCCACGGTCAGGGGCATGGTGCCGGGAAAGCGCGGGTTGATCTCGATCAGGCGCGGCACTCCTTCGACGTCCTCGCGCACCTGGACGTTGGCGACCCCGGTCATGCCCACGAGCTCACACGCGGAGCGGCCGAGCCGCTCGAGCCCGGGATCGTGGAGCGTGCGGCTGGTGATGGCGATCCCGGAGTCAAGCCTGAGCCGCTCCCTGGGCACCACGGCAAGGACCTCGCCGGCCTGCGAGCAGAGCACGTCCAAGGAGAACTCGCGACCCGGGAGGAACTCCTGGATCAGTCGCTCGTCCTCGGGAGCCGGGTCGAGCTCGTCCCAGCGCTCGAGCACCCGCACGCCTCGCGACCCGCTGCCCGAGCGGGGCTTGATCACCGCCGGGAGCGCCCACGTGGATCGGTCCAGGGAGCCGTCGTCGAGCTCGCAGCGAGGGATGGGCACGCTTTCGTCCATCGCCCAGAGCAGGGCCCACTTGTCGAGGCACAGGTGAAGCGCAGCCTCCGGGGCGAGCAGCAGCTTCGTCCCCGCGTTTTCGAGCTCGGAGCGGATGCAGGCGAGCGCGATGAGCTCGCAGTCGACCGTGGGCACCAGGGCGTCGATCTCCCGCTCGCGGCAGAGCGCGAGGACCGTGCGCGCGAACCGCGGGTCCTCGCCGCGCGGGAGCAGTACGCGGCGTTCGGGCTCGACGAGATAGAGACCGGGCGCATAGGGGTCGATGTCGGCCGCGAGGAACTCGACCTCATCGCTGCGCGCGGCGATCATGAAGGAGATCCCCGAGGGTCCCCCCGCTCCGGTCACGAGCACGCGGCGGCGGGCACTACGCGGCGGCATGCTCGTACGCCACCGCACGCGACGCAGGCTCGCCGACCGACGCGGCAGGCTCCGCCAAGCCCGCCATGTCAACGTGCCGCAGGACCTCGAGCGGCTCGGCGTAATCGGAGCTCGCGAACCGGCCCCAGTAGCGAGCCGTGGCGCGGAGCACCTCGGCTCCCAGGTAGTGACGAATCTGCGTCTGCGAAGCGTGGGGGGCGACGAGCTCGAGCTTGCGCTCGAGCACGTCATCGATCGAGACGAAACGGCGGGGACGGAAGTCGACGGTGGACGAGGGGCTCTGGTAGGCGAAGACCCGGGGAACCTCGCGCGCGGCCACCATCGTGGCGCGGTGCGCGCTGCGGTGATCCTGGTGGAGGTCGAACTCCGTGTGCGTGTAGATCGTTGTCGGCCGGATCTCTTCGATGACCCCGGCGATCGACGAGATCGTCCTCCCCGCTTCCGAGAGCTCGGTGTCGCCGAGGTCGAGGAGGACGAGCCGGGCGGAGAGCAGCGCCGCCGCGCGCTGTGACTCTCGCGTTCGTACGGACGGCGCGCCGCCTGCCTCGCCGCTCGTCAGGGTCAAGATGGTCAGGGAGTGCCCGGCGTCACGGTGACGCAGGAGGATCCCGCCGCAGCCGAGTTCGACGTCGTCGGGGTGCGCCCCGATCGCCAGCACCCGCTCACTCTGCGTCGCTCTGGTGCGGTTGCACCGCTCCCGCTCGACGGCGGCGTGTACCCGCTCGAGCAGG
>DATCEM010000259.1:0-6169 GCA_036510175.1 Solirubrobacteraceae bacterium
CGCGGCCCCCACGCGAGCGCCGGAGCCCACCCCTCAGGCGACCTTGGTGAAGGTGCCGCTGAGTACGGTCACGCGGCCCACGCAGGCGGCTTTCGGGTCGCTGAGCTTGGTGAACTTCAGCTTGTCGCCCGACAACGTGAACTTGTAGGTCCCGGGCGCGGGGCAGGCATCCTTACCGCTCTTGTCGCGGAGGGTGATGTCCCTGCCGCGGATCGTGTACTTCCCGTGGATGACCGCTGCGCCATCGTCGGTGACGGTGTAGGCGCCACGCTCGAAGGCGATCGTCCAGGTGCCGTTGAGCTGACCACGGAGAGCGCTCGTGTGGATCTTCGTCTTGTAGGTGCCACTGAGTGTCCCGGCGCCGAGCGCCAGTGAAGCGAGCATGAGGAGGGCGGCGACCGTGCCGCCGATGGCCAGTCGCTTCATCGGCTCAGTCCCGCGGCTGAGTGGTTGCGGCGGCGCGAGGTGACCCAAGCGGCGACGCCGAGCGCGATCAGCAGCACGATGCCCACCAGGAACACAGCCCAAGCGACCTGACTCACGGCTCCGGGAGAGCTGCTGCTCTTAGCCGTGACGTTGGCGATGACGAACAGCACCACCTCGACCACCAGTGCGGCGATCACCGGCCGGCGGCCGATGATCGGACGATGCAAATGACCTGACATTACGTGCCCTCCTGAGAGTTGACGGGATTGGCGCCAAGGCTCCCAAGCGGCCAGTTGCTTGTCGTCGTCGGCGAGTACGACTTGTCGTGGACTATCGGATGATCTGCCGCGGTCGGCGTCGTACCTCAGTCGGACCCAGGTCATCGCCTCGGAGGATGCGGAGCCGGCCCGCGGCCGTTAGCGTGCGCTTGTGGGCACCGAACGAACGCTGATCGCACGGATTCGGGGGATCGATCTGGTGGTTATCGATCGCATCGGTGCGGTCCTGCTGGCCGCCGGGGCCCTGGCCGATGCGTCTTCGCGGTTCCACCGCGGCCTGGACGCGCCGGCGATCGCGGCGCTGGTGGTGCTCACCGGAAGCGTCGCGTGGCGGCGGCGTAACCCGGTGCTCAGCACCGTGGCCGCGGTGAGTGGGTTGGCCGCCTTCGTGGCACTGAGTGGTTACAACGGCGACGGTTCCTTCCAGGGGGCCACGATCGCGCTGAACTTCTACATGCTCGGGCGTCGCACGCGGGGCCGGCGAGGCACGCTCGGCGCGGCCGTCGCCTTCGCGGCCTGGCTGCTCGCAGCCGTGGTGCTCGCCTACGGCCCGGCCAGCGGATCGGTGGGCGAAGTGATCGGACCGTGGATTCTCTTCGGTGGACTGCCGTTTGTCATCGGGCGCGTGCTCGCCACCCGGAGCGCGCTGACGCGTGAGCTCGCGGCGAGCACAGCGCGACTGGAGGGCGAGCAGGAGGTGAGAGCCCGCCGCGCCGCCGCCGAGGAACGTAATCGGATGGCGCGTGAGCTGCACGACGTGATCGCCCACAGCGTGAGCGTGATGGTTATTCAGACGAGCGGCGCACGCCGGGTTGCGAAGATGGACCTCGAGGCAGCGCGTGAGGCGCTGGCCGTGGTCGACGGCTCGGGGCGGGATGCCCTGGTGGAGCTGCGGCGGATCGTCGGCGTGTTGCGCCGCGGTCCCGATGAGCTCGCTGTCTGCGCCGCGCCGGGTCTTTCGCAGCTCGACGCTCTCCTCGAGCGTGCCCGCGCCGCCGGGTTGCCGGTCGAGCTGTACGTCGAGGGCGACCACTCAGCGCTGCCGCCGGGTTTGGACCTGGTCGCCTACCGGGTCGTGCAGGAGGCGCTGACCAATGCACTGAAGCACGCCGGCAGGGCACGGGCTGAGGTGAGGGTGAGCGTGGGCGCCCACGTGCTCGAACTCGAGGTTTCCGACACCGGCCGGGGGCCGGAACGCGAACGGGGCGGCGATGGATCGGGGCACGGTCTCCTCGGGATGGGTGAGCGTGTGAGGTTGTACGGCGGCGAGCTGCGTGCGGGTAGGCGCCCGGGCGGGGGATTCGAGGTGCGCACGCGAATCCCCTTCGACCGGCCGATGCCCCCGCCCCAGGCCCTCACGCCGCCCGCCGGTGGCGATGAGGCGATCGCCGCGGACGAGCTCGGTATCCGTTGGCCGTGGCTCGATCCAGTACTCGCCGGCGTTCTCCTCGTGGTGCTCGAGACCGCGGTGCTCACCACCACCCACCGCCGCGGGCCGCTCGTGCCGAGCATGCTTGTCGTCGCCGGCATTGCGCTCGCCGCGGTCTGGCGCCGGCGCTCACCGCTGGCCTTTCTCATCGTCGTTGGATTGCTCGGGGCGGCGATGAACGCCTACCTCATCGCGCTGAAGAGCTCACCGCTTATCGGCGCCTATTTCGTCCTCGTTCCCGCCTACACCGTCGCGGCCTGGGAGGACCGACGCAGGGCGCTGCTCGGCCTCGCCATCTTCGTCGCCGGCACGGCGATCAGCGAGCTGGGTGCGCGCCACGGGACGCCGGGTGACTTCGCCGGCGCGACGTTCACCTTCACCGCCGCGTGGGCGGCAGGCCGCGCGATCCGCGCCCGGCACGCGATGACCTCAGAACTCAGGCGCACCTCCGCGCGACTCGCGCTCGAACGCGAAGACCGCGCCCGGCTCGCCGTCGCCGGCGAGCGTTCACGGATCGCGCGCGAGCTGCACGCGATCGTGGCCCACCGCGTCGCGGCGATGGTCGTCCAGGCCGAAGCGGCGCAGAGCCTGCTCGACCGCGATCTCGCGCGAGCGGACGTCGCGATGGGGACGATCGAGGACACCGGGCGCGAGGTGCTCGCCGAGATGCGACGCATCCTCGGCGTCCTGCGCCACGCCGACGAGACCGGCGAACGCGAGCCGCAGCCCGGCGTCGATCAGATCTACGCGCTGATCCAGCGCGCGCGCGAACGCGGGCAGCCGATCGAGCTGAGCGTCGACGGAGAGCCCGGCACGCTCTCGGCCGGTGTCGACATCGGCGTCTACCGAATCGTCGAAGACGCGCTCCGGACCGCCGGCCGCCCGCCGGGCGGCGCGGTGAGCGTGGCCCTTCGCTTCGCTTCTGAGGAGCTCGAGCTTCACCTCAGCGCCCGGTGCGGCGGGCCGAGTGGCTGGCCCACGGAGGCGATGCGCGAGCGCGTCGCCCTGTGTGGCGGGGAGCTGGAAGCCGACGCGGAGGACGAGCACGCCTGGCAGTTCCTGGCGCGGATGCCCCGGGGAGCGCAAGGAGTCCTCGCGTGAGCATCCGCGTGGTCATCGCCGACGACCAGCAGCTGATCCGAACCGGCTTTCGCATGATCCTCGCGGCCGAGCCCGACATCGACGTGGTGGGCGAGGCGACGACGGGAGCCGAGGCCGTCGCCCTGACCCGCGAGCTGCGCCCCGACGTCGTCCTCATGGACATTCGCATGCCCGAGCTCGACGGCATCGAGGCCACCCGCCGGATCTTCGCCGAGAATCGCGAGAGCAAGACGAGCGTGCTCATCCTCACCACCTTCGACCTCGACGAGTACGTCTACGACGCTCTCCGCGCCGGCGCCAGCGGGTTCCTCCTCAAGGACGTGCCCGCGCACCAACTGGCCGCGGGCATCCGCATGGTCGGCGAAGGCGACGCGCTCCTCGCACCGAGCATCACCCGGCGCCTGATCGAGGAGTTCGCCGCCCCGCGCACGCCCGTCGAGGCCCCCGCCGGGCTCGCGGAGCTCACCCCGCGCGAGCTCGAGGTGTTCAAGCTCCTGGCGACGGGAAGGACGAACGGCGAGATCGCCGCCGAGCTCATCGTCGGCGAGACGACGGTCAAGACCCACGTCACGCGGATCCTCATGAAGCTCGGGGTACGCGATCGCGTCCAGGCCGTGGTGCTCGCCTATGAGTCCGGGATCGTCAATCCCGGCCAGCGGTTGGCCTAGGGCTTTGGCAAACGCTGGGCTGCGATCGAGGCGTGGTCCTGCCCCCCCGCGGGTATGCTCGCCCCTATGCCACGGTGGAAGGAAGCCCGGCGCTCGTTGGCCGTCTTGATGTTGACGGCGGTGGCGTGCCTGGGATGCACGGCCCCGGCGCTGGCCGCGGGCCAGGCGCACGCGACGGCCGCGCTGAGCACCGCGACCGCGGACGCCGCGATCAAGGCCCAGGTGAGAAAGACCTCCCCGCGCGCCGACTTCCCTGCCGCCGAGGGCGCATTCTGCCCCGCGGTCGAGATCCGCGCCGGGCGCGCCGAATGCTTCGCCGAGTACCACGTCGGCGATCGCTGGCACATCTACGGCGCCTTCGTCTCGGCCCAGGGCGGCGCCCTGCGCCTGAGCTACGTCACCCACGCCTCCTGGCGGCGCCGGTGGGTCGGCTGCTCGCTGGCGGGTGCGCGCACCGGATATCCGGCCAGACCCGTACGGGGAACGCTCGCGAGCAACAACAACTGCGGCAAGGGGCAGCCCTCGGCCGACGCCTACTACATCGCGACCGAGTTCCACCCCTCTAACTACTCCGAGCTCGGCTGGCAGTTCACTGATTCGGCCGGCTTCGCCATCGGGCTCTTCCACGGAACCAAGCGCGGCGACACCTACACCTTCACGAACGCGGTCGGCGACGCGTTCCGCTATACGCCGTAGGGCCTTCGCTCGCCCCGGAGTGCGCGCGCGCGAGGCTCCGTGCCCGTGATCCCGCAACCCACCGACCGCCTGCACTACCGCGACGCGCTCGCTTCCCGCGAGCTCCGGGTCCTGCTCGGAGCCCAACTCGTCTCGGTCGTCGGCCTGAGTATCGCCGCCGTGGCGCTGACCGTTCGGGTGTACCGGCAGACGGCGTCCCCGCTGCTCGCCTCGCTGACCTTCGCCCTCAGCTTCCTCCCCTACGTGCTGGGCGGCGCCTTCCTCTCGGGGCTCGTCGACCGGCTGCCTCCCCGCAGGCTCGTCGCCGTGTGCAATTCCGGCTCAGCGCTCCTGATCGCCGCAATCGCCTCGCCGGGCTTGCCCTTACCGGTTCTCTTCGCCCTCCTGCTCGGAAGCGGCATGCTGTCCTCGGTCTCGAGCGGTGCGCGTGCCACGCTGGTGCGCGCCTGCGTGCCGGCCGACGCCTACGTCCCCGCGCGCTCGCTCTTCCGCATCGTGGCGCAGCTCGCACAGATCGGCGGCAATGCCGGCGGTGGCGCGCTCCTCGTCATCCTCTCGCCGAACGTCACGCTGCTCGTGAGCGCCGGCGCCTTCGCGCTCTCCGCCCTCACCGTCCGGATCGGCATCCACGACCACCGGCCGGCAGGCGCGCACAGCGGCGACCCCCTGCTCAAGGACTCCCTGCGCGGAGCGCGCCAGGTGCTTGCTCATCCCGAGCTCCGCCGGCTCATGCTCTTCGGCTGGCTCACCTCGATGTTCATCGTCGCCCCCGAGGCGCTCGCTGCGCCCTACGTCGCCCAGCACCACGCCGCTCCGGCGCTCGTCGGCTGGTGGCTCGTAGCGCTGCCGATCGGCCTCATCACCGGCGACTTCGCGGGGGTCCGCCTGCTCGGCGCGAGCCAGCAGCGACGGCTGGTGGCGCCGGCGGCTGCTGTCGGCTTCCTCCCTTACCTCGCCTTCGCGGCAGATCCACCGATCGCGGTGGCCATGGCCCTGCTCGTCGTCTCGGGCGTCTGCGGGTTCTCGTCGCTCGGGCTCGACGCGCGCATGCGCGACGCCGCCCCGCAGGAACTCTTCGGACGCACGATGACCGTGTACACGGCGGGCATGATGGCGCTCCAGGGGTTCGGGTTCGCGCTCGCGGGCGCGATCGGGCAGGCGGTCGGCCCGGCGACGGCGGTCGCCATCGCCGGGTGCTGCGGGCTCGCCGCCACCATCGGCCTGCTCCGCGGCGACCTGCGGATCCTCGTGATCGCGGGCGGGCAGCGCACCCCGTAGGACGCCGCCGTATCGTGGCGGGCGATGAAGCTCGCCTCGCTCGCCGCCGCCGCGATCCTCGCCGCGCTCCTCGCGCTCAACGCAGGTGGGGGCGGACGCGCCCACGCCGCGCCGGCCAGCTCCTCGGTCGAGGTGGTGATCACCAGCGCCAATCTGCGTGACGCGCTCACGCCCATGCCCGACGTCGCCTTCTCGAGCACCGATCCCGGCGGCCCGATCATCAGCGTCGACGAGGGCGCCCGCGAACAGCGGATCAAGGGGTTCGGAGGCGCGATGACCGACACCTCGGCGTG
>DATCEM010000260.1:0-4387 GCA_036510175.1 Solirubrobacteraceae bacterium
TGGTCATGGGCAATCTCGGCGCCACCAACCACGGCGCCTGCATGGTCTATCCGGCTGAGGTCTTCGATCCCGAGGCCACGCTCAGAGCCTGTGCCAAGGAGCGCTGCACGAGCCTGTATGGCGTCCCCACGATGTTCATCGCCGAGCTCGAGCATCCGCGCTTCCGCGAGTTCGACCTGAGCTCGCTGCGCACGGGGATCATGGCCGGCTCGCCCTGCCCGATCGAGGTCATGAAGCGGGTGATGGACGACATGGGGATCACGGAGATGTCGATCGCTTTCGGGATGACCGAGACCTCTCCGGTGACCACCCAGGTCCGCACCGACGACACCCTCGAGCACCGCTGCGAGACGGTCGGCCAGGTGATGCCCCATATGGAGGTCAAGATCATCGATCCGGCGACCGGGCGCACCCAGCCACGGGGCGAGCCGGGCGAGTTCCTCGCGCGCGGATATTCCGTCATGCGCGGCTACTGGAACGACTCCGAGCGGACCGCCGAGGCGATCGATGCCCAGCGCTGGATGCATACCGGTGACCTCGCGACCATGGACGAGGACGGGTACGTGCGCATCGTCGGTCGCAGCAAGGACATGGTCATCCGGGGCGGCGAGAACGTGTATCCGAGGGAGATTGAGGAGTTCCTCTACACCCATCCCGAGATCGCCGACGTGCAGGTCATCGGGGTCCCCGACGAGCGCTACGGCGAGGAGCTCATGGCCTGGGTGGTGGCGCGCGAGGGCGGGACCCTGACCGAGGATGGCGTGCGCGACTTCTGCCGCGACCGGATCGCCCACTACAAGGTCCCCCGCTACGTCAAGCTCGTCGACTCCTTCCCCATGACGGTCACGGGAAAGGTCCAGAAATATCGCATACGCGAGGCGGCGATCGAGGAGCTCGGCATCGCCCAGGCCGCGACGACCGCGACGGCGTAGGCCGGCCCGCGGCCGCGCGACCCCGGTGGGGCCGCGCGGCGCGAAGCCCCCAGCTACTTGACGATCTTGAAGATCCGCTCCATCCCCAGCTGGGTGTGGAGGCGTCCATCCTGGGTGTTCATGAAACAGTCCTGCACATAGATGCCCGGCGGCGCGGTGATCACCGACTCGAGCAGCCCGCCAGTTGACATCGGGTTGGCGAATCCGCCCTGGGCCGTGATCAGCTTGCCGAGTTTCCTCTGGCTGGAGTTGGCCAGCAGACCCTTCATCAGCAGCTTGGCGTCGGCCATGTTCTTGACCTTCTCCCACACGTCCATGTGCACGAGGAAGCCGCTGTTGACGAACTCCACGAGCTCGCCGTCATGAAGCGTCTTCGGGCCCGTGAAGCCGAACTCGATCGAGGCGATCGTGGCCTGCGGCTTCGGCAGGGCCGCCGGCGCCGCCGACGGGGCCACGGTGAACGTGGCGTGCGGCGGTGCACCGTTGGCGTTTGAATCGAGCGCGATGTAGTTGCCCGCGGGCAGCTCCGTCTCCTCGGTGCTCGTTCCCTTGTTCGCGACCCCGTCGTATATCAGGGAGCCATAGGGATCGATGTAGTTCAGGTCCCCGTGGTGCGCGTTGACGGCGGCGACCGCCTGCCCGAATACGGAGAAGGGCTCGCCCGGCTTCAGCAGGACCAGCCCCGGCCCGCCCTGGGCCTCGCCCGTAACCGTCGTCTGGATGTTGACCGCGCCGGACACCACTGTCCCGCCGACCACGACCGTTTTACCGTTCAGCGCCATCGTCAGGGTGGGCAGGACATTGGCCGCCGACGCCCCGGCGCCGCTCGTGGCCAGCGCCGCCATCGAGGTCACGACCAGCATGCCGCTCGTGGCGAGCAGCCATCTGAATCGCTTCACTTGGTACTCCTCTCTGCTCAGTTCCCCGGACCCGTGCGCCCAACCCGCGGATCCGCCCGTGTTCCCCGGTTACCGGTCGCCCGCGTCCACGGACGTGCCCCGATTTGCTACGGCCGCGATCGTATCGTCACGCGGTCTCGCCGTGTGGTTTTCTTGCGCCCCGGCGCGCGTTGCGCAGCGCGGCGCGGTGCCCCACCCGTGCGAGCTCACCGTGGAGCTCCCTGATCTTGCTGAAGATGTAGTCCGCCGTCTCCTGCTGCTGCTCGCGCGTGGGGTGCTCGACGCGCTCGAACCTGAACGGCTTGCCGTATTGCACGGTGACCTTCGGGAAGTGCAGGCGCTTCCAGTTGCGCACCTGGTAGGAACCGAGGATCGCCACGGGGACGACGGGAACGCCGGTCTCGAGCGCGAGCCTGCCGATGCCCGGCTTGGCCGTCTCGGCGAGCCCGCCGTGACGCGACCGACCGCCCTCGCAGTACATGACGATGGCACCGCCGCGGCCGAGAACCTTGCCCGAGGTGATGAACGCCTCCTCGTCGTGGTGGCCCCGCCGGACCGGGAACACCCCGCCCGGGCTGTAGACGAGCGGCCCGAGCGGCGCCTTGAACATGTTGGACTTGGCCATGAACTGCACTCGCCGGCGGATGAACGCACCGGTGAAGAAGTGGTCCATGAACGACGCGTGGTTGGGTGCCAGGATCACCGGGCCGATGGGGACGTTCTCCGAGCCCAGCCCGCGGGCGCGGAAGGTGATCACCGCGTGCAGGACGGTGATGACGCGAACGACCTCATACACCGCGCTCGGATCCCGCGTCCGCGAGCGCGCGTGGAAGCGATCGAAGTACTCCTTCGGGCGAGGGTCCTTATAGATCTGGGGCTTGAGCTCTACGTCGGGCATGGGCGCTCAGCTCTCAGCCGCTCAAGGGAAGTACCAGCGACGGCTGCTCGATCTCGTGGTCGACGTCGACGGGTACGACGGCCGTCCCGATGGCCAGGAACTCAATCACGTGCGCGCCCCAACCGTGGCTGCCCTGGGCGATTCTCGCGCCGACGATGCCGCCGGCCTGGAGCTCGTCGGCTTCGTTCTGCATCCGCTCCATCGCCAGCTCGCGGGCCTCGTAGAGCGCCTGGGTGAAGTTGGGCATCTCCTGGTTACGTCCGATCTGCTTCCACGACGCGCGGAGGCCCTGGTGGGCGACGTGGTAGACGCAGTTGCCCATGACCAGGCCCGCCGGCCGGTAGCCGGACCTCAGGAGCGTGGAGAAGTCCTGCCCGCTGAGATCCGAGGTGAAGGGACGGCCGTTGGGGGCCCGGTGCAGCTCGCCCGCCCGATGCTTGACGGCGGTGCCGACGGCGATGAACTCGGCGAGGTCGGCTCCCCACTGGTAGCGGCCGATATCGAGCCGTACGCCAACGATCCCATCGGCCCCGAGCTGGTCGGCCTCCTCTTCCATGCGCGTCATCGCGAGCTCGCGCGCGTGGTACATGGCCTGCGTGAGGACGCCCATCTCCTGACTCTGGTTCCACATCGCCTGCTGAAAGCCGATGTGGTAGATCGAGCTGCCGAGCACCAGACCCAGTGGCTCGAAGCCCGACTGCTTGACGAGCAGGAACTCGTTCACCGAGAGATCGCTGGTGAAGAATCCGCGCGCCACGTCCTGCTTCATCCGGGCGATCCGGTCGCGCCCGGACTGGGGAATGCCCGCGAGTGATCCCGCCTCGTAGTCGGCGGCGTGGGGCGCCTCTTCGGGCGTGGTGCTCTCGGCCGTCGCCGCGGGCGCCGAGGGCTCCTGATCCTCGTTCTGCTGGTCGTCGTCCGGACGGCTGAAGAAACCCATCGGCAATCTCCTAGATCAGCAGGCGCTCCAGCGCCTGACGCGTTGTCTCGCTGCGCCGTGCCTCGTCGGCCAGCGCGCCGCCGAGGGCGGCCAGCCAGGCGTCGGTGTCGAGCTGCTCGCTCTTGAGCACGATTCCCCCTGAGAGCTTGGCCCGCCGCATCTCGAGCGATCCACCGCCGGCGCGGAGCTCGAGCCGCTGGTCTGCGAGGTCGACGACGACCTGTCGCACGAGCTTGGGCCCGAACATGCCGGACTTCCGCCGATCGACCCGAACCCGCTTGGGAATGGCCTCTTCGAGCTTCACCGCGAGGCTCTCGACGAAGGCATCGAGATCGCCCGAATCGGCGCGCAGCGACGCCGCGAGGAGGTCGAGATCTACGGACTCAGGCTCTTCTGACATGGCGCTTGACCCCCAGGCTACGCCTCGACCCATCCCCGCGCCCGCTCGAGCGCTCGCTGCCAATCGTGGAGAAGGGTCTCCCGCTCGTCGGAGCTCATCGCCGGCTCATACCGGCGGCGCTCGCGCGAGCTCTTGCTGATGTCATCGATCGTCCACCGCCCGATGCCCACCCCCGCCAGGTAGGCGGCGCCGAGCGCCGTGGTCTCCGCGATCTCGGGTATGAGCACCGGCACTCCGAGCACGTCGGCCTGGAACTGCATGAGCCACGCGTTGGCGGTGGCGCCTCCGTCGGCGCGGAGCTCGACCAGCGGCTCGCGG
>DATCEM010000261.1:0-2884 GCA_036510175.1 Solirubrobacteraceae bacterium
GCGGGATCCGCCAGCCGCCGCTTACGGTCCGGATTCCGTGGACCGCCGGTCCGGTCAGCATCAGGCAGATCTGGACGCGCTCGCCCGGAGGGCCGGGCGTTGCGTCCGCGCACGACACATCGACTGGGTCGCCGAAGGTCAACGGTCCCGCCGAGACGTTGAAGTAGTCGCGATGCGTGTAGTGGCGCCACGTGTTCTGGTCAGCCACGCGCACGCCTGAATCCTGAACGGTCCAGGAGATGTCGTTGGTCGCGACGACGGCGAGCACCACTCCGACCAACGCGAGCGCCGCCGTCTCAAGCGCCCACAGGCGGCGATTTGGGACCTCGGCCGCGCGCGGGCGCAGCCAACCGGGGAGCCTCGCGATCAACGCGCTCAAGGTACCGGCCCGTACAGCGGCGAGGTCTGGTGGATCACCCAAATTGCCTGGATCGCGAGCGTCGCCAGGAGCAGCCGGCGGTCTCGCGAGATCACGGCCAGCGGCAGCGGCCAGATCGTGTACCAGGGCATCAGCCAGGTGCTGCTGACCGCGATCGCGAGCAGACCCCAGCCCGACGCGGTGACCCAGTCGTAGCCGCGCCAGGTGCGCCACAGAATGTAGATCAGGACGAGCACGAGCCCGCCCGTGAGCAGCGTATGGTCGATCGGGTACACGCCCGCCTTCCCGAGCAAGTGGGCGAGCTGGCTCGCGAAGCTGTATGACGAGACGAGGTGACCCTCGCGACGCAGGTCGGCGATCAGATCGATCCCGGCCGTCCCCCACAGGGCGTAGCCGAGCGCCAGGCCCGCTGCGAGCGCCGCGCCCGCGCCGGCGAGTGGCGCAAGGCGCCGTTTCGAGACGAGCAGGAACGGCAGCATCACGCCGAGCGTCGCCTTGACGAGCACGCCGGTCACCACCGCGGCGCCGCCACCCAGTTCGCGCCGAGTGCTCGCTGGCGCGATCAGCAGCGTGACGCCCGCGAGCATCAGGGCCATCATCAGCAGGTCGTTGTGGGCTCCGCCCAGGGCATAGAGAACGTACAGCGGGTTCGCGCCGACGGCGATGATCGCCATCACCGGATCGAAGCCGCGCTGTCGCGCGCAGCGCCACGTGAGGGCCAGCACCGCGGCGCTCTCGATCAGGCCCTCGAGCTTGAGGATCCAGAGCCCGCCATCGAGGCTGACCAGCCCGGCGGGGAGCGTGAAGAGAGTGAAGATCGGCCCGTACGGATCCGCCCAGCTGATCCAGTCCGGGCTCACGTAGCGATAACCCGCGTAATGCGGCAGCGCAATCGGGCCCTGGAGGTAGGGGTTGACGCCGTTGACCGCCTCATGCGCGTAAGCGACGTTCGTGAAGATGTCCTTCGCCAGCAGCACGGGAGCGGCGAACAGGATCAACTGGAGGACGGCGACAAGAGCAATCGCCCAGCGAGCGGGGATCAGCTCGCGACGCGCGGCCACCAGCGCGACGAGCACCGCATACGCCGCAAAGCAGACGAGTAGCGTCGGCAGAAACTGGTCGTAGCCGAGCCGCGTGCCGATACCGGCCAGCCAGCTGTCGAACGCGGGCTGAACGGGGACGACCGGCGTGTTGCCCTCGGCGGCGTCGAGGACGATCTCGGCGGCGCCGGCGACGAGCACCAGCGACAGTAGTGCGACGACGCCCGTCGCCAAGCGCCCGGAGCGCAGCCGCTCAAACGGGCGGTGCTCAGGTTCGGCGGCGGCGCTTGCGGTGGCGGAGCTCACGGAGCGATTGGGCCGACGGCCCGCCCGAGTATGACGATGTCCGCCGCCGCGCCGTCGAGCCGCGTGATCGCGGGTAGGAGGCCCCAGCGCTCGAAGCCCGAGCGCTCGAACAGAGTGATGCTCGCGCTGTTGTGGCCGAAGACCACCGCGATGAGGCGCTCGAGGCCGAGCCTGGGGGCCTGCTCGATTGCGTGCTCGAGCAGCGTCCGCGCGTGTCCCCGGCGCCGCTGCGCGAGGTCGATGTAGATGCTCACCTCGGCGGTGATCGAGTAGGCGGCGCGGTCCTTGTAGTTCTCGAAGCTGAGCCAGCCGATCACGGCCCCGGCGTCTTCGAGCACCCAGCAGGGCCGCCGCTGCGGGTCGTGGCGGGCGAGCCAGGGCCGGCGCGAGACGACGCTCACGGGCTCCAGGTCCGCGGTCGATTGCCGCGTCGGAATCGTCGCGTTGTAGATCGCGACGATCGCCGGCAGATCGGCGGTGGTGGCGAGGCGAATCTTCGGAGCCAAGGCCTACAAGTTATGCCCTCCGCCCGGGGGATTCGGCAGCGGCCGGTGCGCGCCTCGTAGGATGAGTCGATGAGCGCCGGCGCCATGAGCTCGGTCGAGCTGCTCCAGAGCCTGATCCGCTTCAACACGGTCAACCCGCCGGGCAACGAGCGCCCGGCGCAGGAGCTGCTCGCGGACGTGCTCGGCGCCGCCGGCTTCGACTGCGAGCTGCTCGGCCGCACGCCCGAGCGGCCGAACCTCGTCGCCCGGCTCGCCGGGGCGACTGACGGGCCGACGCTGTGCCTCCTCTCGCACGTGGACACAGTGCTCGCGACGCCGAGCGAGTGGACGCACGATCCGTGGTCCGGCGCGCTCGAGGATGGCTTCGTCTGGGGGCGCGGCGCACTCGACATGAAGAGCCAGACGGCCGCCGAGGTGGCCGGCGCGTGCAGCCTTGCCGCCGCTGGGTGGCGACCGGAGCGCGGGAACCTGCTCGTGGTGGTCGTCGTTGATGAGGAGACGGGCGGCTCGGAGGGCGCGGTCTGGCTGACCGAGACTCACCCCGAGAAGGTCCGCTGCGACTACCTCGTGAACGAGGGCGGCGGTGGCGTCGTCGACTACGGCCAGCGCCGGCTGGTCTGCCTTGGCTGCGGCGAGAAGGGCATCTTCCGCTT
>DATCEM010000262.1:0-2694 GCA_036510175.1 Solirubrobacteraceae bacterium
CCTGGTCGGGGCTCGCCTCGACGGCGGTCGGGGCGGCTCGCTTCTCGCTCCTGCGGTGCGGCCGCGTGCGCGGGAGTCCGCCTAGGACCTCCGAGGGACGCTCATCGCTCATCGCCACGCATCATCGCGCACTCTCCCCGGCGGCGGTCGCGCGGTCGGACTGATGGCCCGACGGTGCGGTGATCGGAACCTGAGCGAAAAAGCGGCCTCACGGGACGCTTTCTCGCCCAGGTTCCACCGGCGAACTTCTCAGGCGGCGCTGGCATGGGTTCGCGCCACGCCCCGCCCCGCCCCGCCAGCCGCCCCCTGTCTCAGTCACCCGAAACATGGGTAAACCGCGAATAGCGAGGGAAATTTCACCGCAACTTGAAACGGGAAGCGACGTTTGACGTAATAGGTACTGAACGCCGCCGATGCGGCGCCGAGTCAGATGAACGCTGCGCGATGAGCCCCAGGGCGGCCAGCCTTCCTTGACTCATAAAGTAACGCGAGTACTATAGGTCGATATGTTTGAGTAGCGGGTGTGCGCCGTCAGGCAGAACCCCGTGGTCAGGTCCTCAGCGTTGCCGGTGCCCAGTCCGGTGACGCGTTTCGACGGAAACGGAACGAGATGTCAGTAGCCGAACTGCAGGAACTCGAAGAGATCAAGGGTCTCGTCAACCGCGGCCAGCAGGTTGGCGTGCTCACGTACGCCGAGATTGCCGGCGCGGTGTCCGAGCTCGATCTCGACGAGGCCGACGTCGAGGAGCTGCACGGCTTCCTCGAGCGCGCGGAGATCGAGCTCGTGGAGGAGGTCGATCCGGCCCTGGCGGCGGCAGAGGTGGAACGCGCCCCCGACAAGCGCGGACGTCGCAAGGCCAAGACGGCTCTCGACCTCAAGCCGGACATGACGACCGACTCCCTTCAGCTGTTCCTCAAGGACATCGGTAAGGTGCGGCTGCTCACGGCTCAGGAAGAGGTCGATCTCGCCAAGCGGATAGAGCGCGGCGACCTCGACGCCAAGCAGAAGATGGTCGAGTCGAACCTCCGGCTCGTGGTCTCGATCGCCAAGAACTATCGCAACCAGGGCCTGCCGTTCCTCGACCTGATCCAGGAGGGAACGCTGGGACTCGTGCGGGCGGCCGAGAAGTTCGACTACCGCAAGGGCTTCAAGTTCTCCACCTACGCGACCTGGTGGATCCGCCAGGCGATCGCGCGTGCGCTTGCCGACAAGGCGCGGACGATCCGGATCCCCGTCCACGTGGTCGAGAAGCTGAACAAGATCGGGCGCGCTGAGCGCAAGCTCGTGACCGAGCTCGGTCGCGAGCCGACGGCCGAGGAGATCGCCGAGGTGACCGGAATCGAACCCGACGAGGTCGAGTCGATCAAGCGCTCGGCTCAGGCTCCGGTGTCGCTCGAGAAGCCCGTGGGCGACGAGGAGGAATCCGAGTTCGGTCAGTTCATCGCCGACGAGCGGGCCGAGTCGCCCTATGAGCGGGCGGCCGAGATCCTCACCAAGGAGGCCCTGCGCGAAGCGCTGGAGAACCTGAGCTACCGCGAGCGTCGCGTGCTCGAGCTCCGGTACGGCCTCGGCGGCGAGCACCCGCGCACGCTCGACGAGGTCGGGCGGACGTTCAACGTGACGCGGGAGCGCATCCGTCAGATCGAGAACCAGTCGCTGAAGAAGCTCCAGTCGCTCGCCGAAGCCCAGAAGCTTCGCGACGTGGCGTAGCAGCAGACCCGCGAACATCCGTCCAGATACGTCGGCGTGTCGTGGCGCCCTGCTCAAGCGGGAGCTCCACCGCGCCGATGACTCAGGCCAGATGTTCGAACTGCACGAGGCGCTTCGGTATGTGGTGCGTATGGAGGGCTCGGACCTGCACCTCAAGGTTCCGTCGCGCCCGCTTGCGCGCATTCACGGCAAGCTCGAGCCGATCGAGGAATACGAGCCGATGCGCGCCGAGGACACCGACCGGGTCCTGCGGGAGATGCTCACCGACCACAATAAGCTCGCCGAGTTCGACAACGAGCACGAGGTCGACTTCGCCTACGCCGTCGAGGGACTTGCCCGCTTCCGGGTGAACGCCTTCCGCCAACGCGGGAACATCTCGATCGCCCTTCGCGTGATCCCCTTCGCCGTCCGCACGATCGACGATCTCGGTCTGCCGCCGGTGATGAGCGAGATCGCCGACGAGGAGCGCGGCCTGATCCTCCTCACCGGGACCACGGGCTCGGGAAAATCGACGACGCTCGCGGCGATGATCGATCAGATCAACGAGACCAAGTCTCGGCACATCGTCACCATCGAGGATCCGATCGAGTACCTCCACGCCGACCGCAACTCGATCATCAATCAGCGTGAGGTGGGCATGGACACCGCTTCGTTCAATCGAGCGCTGCGTCGTGTGCTGCGCCAGGACCCGGACGTGATCCTCATCGGCGAGATGCGCGACGAGGAGACCGTTCAGGCGGCCCTTTCCGCAGCGGAGACCGGCCACCTCGTCCTGTCCACCGTGCACACGCTCGACGCGCCCGAGACGGTCAACCGGATCATCGATTTCTTCCCCCCTCACCAGCATCAACAGGCCCGCGCGATGCTCGGCGGCACGCTCAAAGCGGTCATCTCCCAGCGCCTGGTCCGGACGCCGACGGGCGACGGTCGAGTGGCCGTGTGCGAGATCCTGCGCATGACCGGTCGCGCGCGCGACATGATCG
>DATCEM010000263.1:0-2483 GCA_036510175.1 Solirubrobacteraceae bacterium
ATCGGCGCCTGGCCTGCGGTGCTCGTCGCCGCCGCGGCCACGGCGATCGCCTGCTGGCGCCTGTCGGACGTTCACCGCTTCGGCGCCCGCGACCGCGCCAACGCCTAGCCCGGGCGGGGGCGCTCAGCCCGCGGCCGCTCCCTGGTTCGCGCACGCCGGCGCCCCGAGGGACCGCCAAGCGGCACGATCGCGGGCGTTGATAGCGGTGAGCTCGACGTCGAGCTGCTTGATGGCGATTACGGGATCGTCTCCGCCCTGGAGGTCGTGGTTGGTGGCGATCAGCGCGTCGAGCTGCTGCGTGGAGTCACCCAGGGCGGCGCGGTAGAGACCGGCCAGACGATGCGGCGGCGCGAGCTGCTTGAGCTTCTCGAGCTCGGGGCGGAAGGCGGCGATTCCCTGCTCGAGGAAGCGGGCGCCGCCCGAGTTCGTGCCCGGCAGTGCGATGCGGTCACTGCGCCGAACGGCGGCCGTGCACACGACGCTCGCCTGCCGGCGCAGCACCCGCGCCGAGAGGGTTCCGCTGCCGCATCCGCAGACTAGGACAGCCACGAGCCCGGCCACCAGGAGGACGCAAACGCAGCGCGCGCTCATCGCATGGGGACACCGAGCAGGCGCTCGAGCTCGGCGACGGTGTCGTGGGCACGGTGATGATGCACGGTGGCCATCCCGAGCTCGGCGGCCGGTGCGAGGTTGAAGGAGAGATCGTCGACGAACACGCATACCTCGGGAGCGAGTCCGATCTTCGCCGCCCCGAGGGCGTAGATCTCCGGCGCGGGCTTGCGCACGCCGACTTCGCCGGAGATGACGACACCGTCGAAGAGCTCGGCGAGCATGGTGCGGTCATAGCGGCGGGTCCCCCAGGAATTGGAGACCATGCCGGTGCGCACTCCCGCCGCGCGCGCCGTGCGCACGGCTTCGAGCATCGCCAGGTCGAGCTCGGAGCCGGCGAACAGCCGGTCGATGAGTTGCGCCTCCTCGACGCCGAGCGCGGCGGCGAAGCGGTGCTCGAACTCGGTCTCCTCGAGTCGCCCGGTCTCGAGCGCGATCAGCAGTCTCCGGCACTCCGGGTCCTCTCGAAAGCGCCTCCCGATCGTCTCGGGGTCGAGCCCCTCGAGCTCGCAGAAGCTGCGGAAGGAGGCGAAGAGGTCTGTCGTAAGCACGCCGCCGTAGTCGACGAGCAGGCCCTCACGCGCCACCACGAGAGACCTCCAGTGCCCGCTCCGCGAGCTGCACGACGCCGTCGCCGAAGGACTGCAGGTAGGGATCGTCGGTGCTCCCGGCGAGCGCGCGCTTGTAGTTGCCCTCCATGAACACGACCGACTTCCACAGCGCGAGCGTCAGGTACCAGCTGTGCGAGAGCATCGAGCGTCCCGAGCGCTCCTCGTAGCGGGCGATCATCTCCGCCCGTGTCGGAAATCCGGGCAGGCGCGTCACGCTCTGAAGGTCGAAGCGGCCGACCGGGGGGTCGTCGGCCTCGGCCCAGAACATCATCAGGTAGCCGAGATCGGCGAGGGGATCGCCGATCGTGGCCATCTCCCAGTCGAGAATCGCCGCGAGCCGAGCCGGGGAGCGGTCGGCGAAGATCGTGTTGCCCAGCCGGTAGTCGCCGTGGACGATCGTCGCGGGGGGAGAGTCGGGCAGGTTGGCGGCGAGCCACTCGCCGACGCGCTCGACCGCGGGCAGATCACGGGTCCGGTTGTGCTCCCACAGACCGCCGAAGCGCCGCAGCTGGCGTTCGAGGTATCCGGTCGGCTTCCCGAACCCCTCCAGTCCCGCGGCCCGCCAGTCGACACGGTGGATCTCGACCAGCCCGTCGATGAGCTCGTGCGCGACGCCCCCGCGCTCATCGAGCCCGTCGAGCGGACCCGGCATCTGGTCGGTGATCACCTCGCCCTCCACTCGCTCCATGACGTAGAAGGGAGCGCCGATGACCGCGGCGTCATCACAGGTCAGGAGCACGCGCGGCGCTCTCACCGGGGTGCTCTCGAGCGCTTCCAGGAGCCGCGCCTCGCGGAGCACGTCGTGGGCGCTGGGGGGGAGCGGACCGCGGGGTGGGCGGCGCAGGATGACCTCGTGCCCAGAGGCGCCCACCGCAAGGGTGACGTTGGAGTGGCCGTCGCCGATCGGCGCCACCGCGAATTCGTCGCCGTCGCCGTCGCCGTCGCCGTGGCCGAGCCCGTTCGCCGCGAGCAGCTCCGCAAGGGGCTCGAGCACGAGGAGGGGCTCACGCGCGCCCTCGGCGACGTCGCCGTGGCGGCGAATGATGTCGTCCGGAGCCAGCGCTTGGGTCATCGGCCCCGGCAGCGTACAGCCGCCGGGCGAGGCCGTTCACCAGAGCCTGGGCATGCTAAGGCGCCGTAGAATAATAAGTCAGTAGGTTTGCCATGCGTGAGGTGTGTGCCGAGTGATCGATCAGGCACTGTGGGGCTTGATGAGGTAGTTCCACTCTGGATGGAACTCATGGCCGTGGAGGTTCAGCGTGT
>DATCEM010000264.1:0-2080 GCA_036510175.1 Solirubrobacteraceae bacterium
CACCGGCGTCTACGTCCTGCTGCGGCAGAAGGAGCGCACGAGCGGAGCGTTGATCGTCACCGCCACCGTGGTCAAGCTCACCGCCGGGCTCCTGCTGCCCTTCGCCCTGGCCGCGGGCGCGGCGCGGCGAGACGTGCATCGCCGCCGGCTCGCCGTGCTCACCGGGGCGGCCCTTGCCGCCATCCTCGCCGCCGTCCTCGGCTTCATCCTCTTCGGAAGCGGCCCCCTGCACCTCCCGAGCACGGTGCACAAGATCCAGAACGAGGGCGGCTCGCAGAGTGTTCCGGGGCTGATCCTGAAGCTGCTCGGCCTTGGGGGCCTGGGGAGCATCACCGGGCTCGTACTCGATGCGGGGTTCGCGGTCTGCCTGGTGTGGCTGCTGCGTCGTGTGTGGAAGGGCGAGCTCGATTGGATCACCGGCGCCGGGTGGGCGACCTTCGCCCTGCTCATCACCGCCGGCCTGCTCGTGCCCTGGTATGTGGGCTGGCTCGTCCCCCTCGCCGCTCTGAGCTCCGACCGCCGCCTGCTCATCGCCGTGATCCTGATGACGGGTATCGGGCTAACGACCCTGTAGGCCGCTGATCCGGGCGCTCCGCAGACGCCGGGCCGAGCCCGATCCGCCGGCAGCAGCGGCCGAGCCAGCGCCCGAGCTCTACGCGGCACGCGCGATCCGGGCGTACGCGGCGATGCAGGCGGGCTTTCGCCGGGGCGACGGGCTGTACCGCCGCGACGGGGCGTTGCACAGGCCGGGAGCCGCCGCGCACGTGTGGCCGTTCGCACGGGCGGTCGTAGCCACCCTCGACCTTGCCGGCATCGAAGCTGGCCTGGTCGAGGGGATCGACGCCGACGCCGACGCCGACGCCGACGCCGACGCCGACGACGCGATCGCCGACCGCTGGCAGGCACTCGAGCGCTACTACGACGCCGAGGGCGACCCGCCGGCGTACTCGTCGGACGTGCTCGGTACCCGTCTCGGCGGGGATCGCTACTACGACGACAACGCATGGATCGGGCTGGCACTCGTCCAGCTCGAGCGCATGCGCCCGGGAGCGGGCCACCTCGACCGGGCGCAGGAGCTGCTGCGCTTCGCCGTCGCCGGGTGGGATCGGCGGCGGGATGTGCCCAGCCCCGGTGGGGTCTTCTGGGTCGAGCAGGGCAGCGGCGTGGGGGCGAAGAACCACGATCGCAACACGGTCTCGGGCGCGCCGAATGCCGAGCTCGGACTCCACCTGGCCGAGCTCACAGGGGCCGCGGGGTGCAGCGAGGCCGAGAAGATGATCGATTGGGTGAACGCCACCCTCGACGCCGGCCGGGACGGCGATGCACCAGGCACCGGGCTCTTCTGGGACAAGCTGCGCGGGGACCACACGCTCGACAAGACATTCTGGAGCTATAACCAGGGCTCCATGGTCGGCGCCAACGTGCTCCTCGCGCGCCGCGGCGGGGAGGCGGGACCCGGGTACCTCGCCCGCGCCGAGGCGATCGCCGTCAAGGCGCTGCGCTTCTACGGCGAGGGCGGCCTCGAGCGCCAGCCGCCGGCGTTCAACGCGATCCTCTTCCGTAACCTGCTGCTCCTCCACGCGGCGACCGGCGACGGCGAGCTGCGCGCCCAGATCACCGCGACGATGCGTGCCTACGCCGACTGGGCGTGGTGTGAGCGGCGGGACCGCAGAGATCGCTTCCGCTTCGCGCGCGGCGACGGCCTGCTCGACCAGAGCGCGATGGTGCAGATCCTCGCCCTGCTGGCGTGGGAGCCCGGGAGGTACGACCGGCTGGCGTAGAGACCGAAGATCTTCTCGCGAACGCGCTCGCGCTGCGGCGATGGCGCGCCGTGGTCGCGGTCACGGGGTGAGGACGATCTTCAGCGCTTCGCGGCGATCGTAGATCGCGTAGGCCTCGGGCGCGTCGTCGAGCGGAAGGTGATGAGTGACCAGTGGACCCGGGTCGAGCACGCCGGCGGTGAGCATGCCGAGCACCCGGTCGACGTGTCCGATGACGTTTGCGGGGCCCGCTTTGAGGGTGATCGCCTTGATCCACACCAGTCCCATGTGCACCTCGCAGCGCTCGGCGTAGACGCCGA
>DATCEM010000265.1:0-2328 GCA_036510175.1 Solirubrobacteraceae bacterium
GTCGTCTCGGCGGGCGTGCGCAGCTCCGGCAGCGCCTCATCCTCTTCGCCCGCCGGCTCCAGCGTCAGCACCACCGCCCCCTCGCTCAGCTTGTCGCCGATCGCCACGCGAATCTCCCTGACCACGCCCGCCGCGGGCGCGGGGACGTCCATGGTGGCCTTGTCGGACTCTAGGGTGATCAGGGGGTCATCGACGGCTACGGTGTCGCCGGGGGCGACGAGGATCTCGATCACCGGTATGTCGGTGAAGTCGCCGATGTCGGGGACGGCGACGTCGATGACACCGGTGGCGGTCATACCGAGGTGGGGATCGGCGCCTCGGGGTCGATCTCGTAGCGCTCGATCGCCTCCTGAACCCGCGCGGGCTCGAGGTCGCCGGCGTCGGCGAGGGACTTCAGGGCGGCGAGGGCTACGTAGCGCCGATCGACCTCGAAGAAGCCGCGCAGGTTACGCCGGTAGTCGCTGCGGCCGTAGCCGTCGGTGCCCAGGACGCGATAGTCGCGCGGCACCCACTGGCGGATCTGATCGGCGAAGGTCCGGATGTAGTCGGTCGAGGCGATGACCGGACCTCGGCGGCCGTCGAGGCATTGAGAAACGTAGCTGCGGCGTGGCTTCTCCAACGGGTGCAGCATGTTCCACCGCTCGACCTCGATCCCGTCGCGGCGCAGCTCGGTAAATGACGTCACGCTCCACACGTCGGCGAGGACGCCGAAGTCCTCCTCGAGCAACGAAGCGGCGGCGAGCACCTCGCGGAGGATCGTCCCCGATCCGAGGAGCTGCAACCGCGGGCGGCGGGAGCGCGGCGACCCGCCGCCGCGCAGCAGGTACATGCCACGGAGGATCCCCTCCTCCATGCCGGGCTCCATCGCCGGGTGCGTGTAGTTCTCGTTCATCAGCGTCAGGTAGTAGAAGACGTCCCGCTGCTCGGAGACCATCTCGCGCAGCCCGGCCTGGATGATCACCGCCACCTCGTAGCCGAACGTCGGGTCATAGGAGCGACAATTGGGCACCACCGAGATGAGGACGTGGCTGTGTCCGTCCGCGTGCTGGAGGCCCTCGCCGTTCAGCGTCGTGCCGCCGGCGGTTCCGCCGAGGAGGAACCCCCTTGTGCGGCTGTCGCCCGCCGCCCAGATGAGGTCGCCGACGCGCTGGTAGCCGAACATCGAGTAGTAGATGTAGAAGGGGATCATCTGCACGTCGTGGGCGCTGTACGAGGTTCCGGCGGCGATCCACGACGAGACCGACCCCGCTTCGGTGATCCCCTCCTCGAGGATCTGACCGTGGGCGTCCTCCTTGTAGAACATGAGCTGCTCGGAGTCCTGGGGCTGATAGAGCTGCCCGCCGGGGGCGTAGATGCCGATCTGGCGGAACATGCCCTCCATCCCGAAGGTGCGCGACTCGTCGGGAATGATGGGAACGATCCGGCGCGCGATCGTCTTATCGCGCAGGAGCGCCGCGAGGATGCGCACGAAGGCCATGGTGGTCGAGATCTCGCGCTCGCCGGTGCCGTCGAGCTGGCTCTGGAAGAGCTCGAGGCCGGGCACCTCGAGCGGCTCGGCCCGCTTGCGGCGCGCGGGGACGTGGCCGCCGAGCGCGGCGCGACGCTCACGCAGGAACTCCATCTCCGGCGAGTCGTCGGGGGGCTTGTAGAACTCGGCCGCCCGCACCTGCTCGTCGGTGAGGGGCAGCTCGAAGCGATCCCGGAAGGCGAGGAGGGCGTCCTCGGTCATCTTCTTCGCCTGGTGGGTGATCATCTGGCCCTCGCCCGAGACGCCCATCCCGTAGCCCTTCACCGTCTTGGCGAGGATCACCGTGGGCTGTCCGGAGTGCTCGGCCGCCGCCCGATAGGCGGCGTAGACCTTGTGCTGGTCGTGACCACCACGGTTGAGGAGCCAGACCTCCTCGTCGGAGAGGTCCTTGACGAGCTCGAGAAGCCTGGGGTCGCGGCCGAAGAAGTGCTCGCGGACGTAAGCGCCGTCGCGCGACTTGAACGTCTGGTAGTCGCCGTCGACGCATTCGTCCATAACCCGGACGAGCGCGCCGTCGGTATCGGCGGCCAGGAGCGGGTCCCAGCGCCCGCCCCAGACCACCTTGATCACGTTCCAGCCGGCGCCGCGGAAATCCGACTCGAGCTCCTGGATGATCTTGCCGTTGCCGCGGACCGGGCCGTCGAGACGCTGGAGATTGCAGTTGATGACGAAGATGAGGTTGTCGAGGCGCTCGCGTCCGGCGAGCCCGATCGATCCCATCGACTCGGGCTCGTCCATCTCGCCGTCGCCGAGGAAAGCCCAGACCTTGCGGCCGGTCGTCTCGCTGATCGAGCGGTGGT
>DATCEM010000266.1:0-2233 GCA_036510175.1 Solirubrobacteraceae bacterium
CCGCCACGATCGTGACGAGCAGGATCCAGCGCATAGTGGTGAGCGCGTGCCAGCCGTCGAGGGAGACCGACGCGCCCGAGCGCGCCGCGAGACTGCCGGCCGGCCCTCGGACGGCGAACCACGGCAGAAAGAACACGGCAACGCACAGGAGGACTCCCCCGCCCGCCGCGATCAACTCTCCTCTGCGCATCCTGCCGACGTCGAATCGCACGGACTACTCCGTGCGTCAGATGGGAGCCCGAGCGATCTCGCCCGGCGGGACACTCGAGCGCCGGCTCCGGGCACGACCGCGCCTCGCCTTCGCGTGCGTCGTGTGCGCTCGCATCGATTCGAGCCCGCCGATGCCGATGAGCAGCGCGCCCAGGAGACCAAGGATTGCGCCGGCCTTCTGATCGACCACGTGACTCGGGTCCGGTAGGTCGATGAGCACCCGATAGCCCAGGAGGAGCATGGTGAGGGCGCCAAGCGTGGCCACGGCGGCGTTCGTCCGCCGCGGAAGGCCGAGCCACCTCCCCGCCGGGCGCACGAGCAGGGGCAGGAACGCGACCACGATCGCGACGAGGGCCAGCCAGCGAAGCAAGGTGAGCGTGTGCCAGGCACCCTCGGACCCGGTCGTGTCCACCCGGGGCGCGAACCGTCCAACCGCCCCCCCGATACCGAACCACTTGAGGAAGAGCAGCGATACGAGCAGGAGAGCCGCCCCACCCGCGGCCATGAGCTCGGCCTGAATGGGTCGCAGCGGGCGCGGATGGTCGCCGGAGGCCGGATCGCGCGGCGCGCCGGCGAGATCGAAAGGACGCGGTTCACTGATCGCGCGACCAAGGTCGCCGCCACCTCTCACGGGGCGCTTTCCCGGACGCAGAGGACGACGAGGCCAATCGCGGCCACAAGCCCAAGCCAGCACCCGATACCCAGATCGCTCGTGAGCGCGGCGAACTTGATCACCATGAGCGCGAGTGTGCCACCCGCGAGCGCCGCACGCGTTGTCGCGCGGCTGCCGTTGATGGCGGGGAGCTGCGCAGCGCCGAAGCGCTCGAGCGCCAGGTCGGCGATGAAGGCGAAGTCGACGAGCAGGGCGAGCACGCCCCAGATCGAGTACGGCGAACTCGTCGCGCTGGCGGTCACCGTGCCGCCGAACACGCTGACGCTGTACCACGGCAAGAACAGGAGATCGATCGCGAGAAAGAGGCCGAGGCCGCCGACGATGAGATTTTCCCGAGTGAGTTTGGCTAGGTCCACCACGTCCTCCCTTGGTCCCGGTCCGGTGCGCTCCGCTGGCGACCGGCCCCATAAGCATTCGCCCTCACGGCGCCCAGGCCTGCAACGCTATCGTGCGGTGGGAGGTAGCGATAGAGCCTGGAGACGAAATGCCGACAGCGTGTTGCGCAGCAGCATCGCGATGGTCATCGGCCCGACCCCTCCCGGAACCGGGGTGATCAGCCGCGCGCGCTCGGACGCGGCCTCGAAGTCGACATCGCCGCGCAGGCCCTGGTCGGTCCTGGAGATGCCGACATCGATGACCACGGCGCCGTCCTTGAGGTGCTCGGCCCCGATCAGCCCGGGCACGCCGACGGCGGCAATGAGGACGTCCCCCCGGGCGCATACCGCCGCGAGGTCGCGGGTTCTGGAGTGGCAGACGGTGACGGTGGCGCTGCGTTCGAGGAGCATCGCGGCGATCGGCCTGCCGACCAGGTTCGAGCGTCCGACGACGACGGCCTCGGCGCCCTCGAGCTCGACGTCGTACGTGTCAAGGAGCTCGATGACCCCGAGAGGCGTGCACGGGCGCAAGCCCTCCACTCCCTGCGCGAGCCGGCCGGCACTGATCGGGGTGAGCCCGTCGACGTCCTTGGCGGGCGCGATCCTCCCGGTGAGCGCCGCGCCGTCCATGGAGTCGGGCACGGGGAGCTGGAGGAGGATCCCGCTGACCTCGGGATCCCCGTTCAGTTCGTCGAGCAGGCTGGCCACCTGGCCCTCGGGGACGCCGCTCGTGAGGTGCCGGTGGAGGTCGGCGATACCGACCTCCGCGCATGCCTTGCGCTTACCGGCGACGTAGACCGCGGAGGCCGGGTCATCGCCGACGAGCACGGTGGCGAGCCCGGGCGCGCGGCCGGTCGCCGCGACGAGCTCGGAGACCTCGCGCGCGACGGCCTCGCGTACGCGCGCCGCCACCGCCTTACCGTCGATCACCGTCGCCGTCATCGGCGGGGAAGGTAAAGCATCGGGCGGCGGGTGA
>DATCEM010000267.1:0-3445 GCA_036510175.1 Solirubrobacteraceae bacterium
TCCGCCGCCACCGCCACCCTCGTCCTCGGGGTGGTCGCTCTCGCCGCCACGCCGCAGGAACCACACGAGCCAGATGAGCATGCCGCCGAGGTCGAAGACGCGCAGTCCGACTAGGAAGATCCACGCCTGAGTGCTCACTCCCGCGAGGGTATAAAGATTTCGCGCCCTGCGCTACTGCTTTTTCGTCTTCTTGGTCTTCGTCTTGCCCTTGGACTGGCGCGGCGGGACCGGCGAGGTGATCTCGGTGGCGGTGTACTCGACGCGCGTACCGGTGAAGAAGCACAGGTACTGGGCGTTGTCGCCGGTCATGAGCTGGGCCGTTTGGACCGTGTAGGCGAGGCAGTTGGTCGCGCGGCTCGGGCGCCACAGGAACTGGGACTTCGTCAGATCGACGGTGAGCAGAGGCGCCCATGTGGGCACGGTCAGCGCTACGAACTCGTCCTTGGTGATCGGCAGCGACTGATCGAGGACGAACTGGACGAGATGGCCGAAGTAGGGCTGGAGCTGGAACATCGGGCTCTCGGCCACCACCTTGTAGAAATGCTTGGTGGACGGCGCGAGGACGGTGATTGCGACCACCGAGGCCCCGCCGTAGGTCGCGTTGAGACCCGGCTGCGCCGCCTTGGTCTTCGTCTTCGCGGTCCCGTTGATATCAGCCGAGGAGACGGTGGCGGGGCTCACCGTGAAGGCGACGATCCTCCCGGCGTGGGCGGCCATGGTCGGATACGTCGTGCCGTCGCTCTGGATCTGCAGTGCCGTCGTCTCGGTGAGGATGATCGGGCATCCGCCCGTGGCCGGACAGGCCGGCTTCGCCAGCGGCGTAGCCGTGTCGCCGAGCTCGATGACCTGCGCGAAAGCGGGGGTGGCGCCGAAGGCAAATAGGGCTGCGAGAACTGCACCGCTCGCAAGGAAAGTGCGTTTCATGTCGAGCATTGAACACCACAGAGCGGTCGAAGTCGCGCTCGGCAAGCGATCGACCGCTCACCGCACGTACGCCGGTGGGGCGGCGGCCGGTCCGGCCCAGCTGGCGCCCAGGTGCCCGTCTAGAGCTTGCTGACGTTGATCGCCTTCGGGCCCTTCGGGCCCTCCTCCTCCTCGTAATTGACCTTGGCGCCCTCCGCCAGCGAACGGAAACCGTCGCCGGAGATGCCGCTGAAGTGGACGAACAGGTCTCTCCCGCCATCATCGGGCGTGATGAAGCCGAATCCCTTGTCGTCGCTGAACCACTTGACGGTGCCAGTTGCCATGTACTCCCCTTAGGTGCCGTACCACGAACGATCGGCGCCCAGGCGGCGGCCCCGATCCGCGGGAAAAGTAGCAAACGTCAACGCGTTAGGGCCTCCCCCGTGCCCGTGAACCTCAGATCGGGGGCCGTCAGGTCATTGGCGCAGCTCAGCGGCCGCCGCTGCGATCTCCTCAGGTGATCCGGGCGTGGGAACCCAGGGGAGACGCAGCGGGTCGTCTCGGTAGCGCGGAATCACGTGGACGTGGAAGTGGTAGACGGTCTGCCAGGCCGCCGCTCCGCAGCTATTGAGTAGGTTCACGCCGTCAGCGTGGAGGCGATCCCGCGCCCGTCCGGCCAGACGCTGGGCCGCGAGCGCGACGGCGGCGAGATCCTCGTCGTCGATCTCCAGCAGATCCTTGACGTGGACCCTGGGAACGACCAGGGCATGACCGCGCGTGGCGGGGCTGATGTCCATCAGGGACACGGTGCGCTCGTCCTCGGCGACGATCTGCCCTGGCAGCTCGCCGGCGATGATCTTGCAGAACACGCAGTCCGGATCAGTCATCTGCCCGGCGGAGATTAGCCCTCGGCGTCGCCGTGGGAGCGCCCGACGAGCTCACGCGCGAGCGCGACCGCCTCGGCGGCCGTCGACACTTCGCCCGCGAACGCCGCCGCATCGAGCTCGCAGAGGAGGGACCCGAGCTCGGGCCCAGGCCGGATCCGCAGTCGCCGCGCGAGCTCGTCTCCACGCAGGAGCGGCGCAGGTCGGCCCGCACGCCAGCGAAGCCCCTCCCCCACGAGCTCGTGTGCCAGCTCGAGATGACTCGCGATCGCCTGCTCGGCCCGGGCGCCGCGCGTGGCGAGCCGATCGGCGATCGAGAGCAGGGTTACGTCGACCTCCACCGGGTCGCACGTGCGCAGGTAGTGATAGATCGCCCGGCGTGTGAGCGGCCGCTCGCGGACGAGGAATCCCAGGTGCAGGTGGTTCCGCGTCAGCGCTGCGACCTGCGCGCGCAGCCGCTCGCTGGCCCGTAGCCGGCCGAGGATCTCCCTCGAGAGATCCGCCCCGAGCGCGTCGTGACCGATGAACAGGACCCGGCCTTCATCGCTCACGCTGCGTGTCCGGGGCTTGGCGATGTCGTGCAGCAGCGCGCCGAAGCGAAGCGCCTGGCCCCGGGTCAGCTGGTCGGCCAGCGGTTCGGAGAGCAACGCTCTGACCGCCGGTGCGTGCTCCCCGAGCTCGGCCCAGCCCGAGCGCTCGAGGGCAATCGTCTCGGCGAGCGTCGCCATCGTGTGGTCGTACACGTCGAGGTGGTGGTACGCGCTCTGCTCGACTCCGCGCAGGGCGGCGAGCTCGGGGAGGATCTCCTCGGTGACGCGGAAGGAGAGCATGAGCTCGAGCCCCCGGAGCGCATGGTCGCTGACAATGATCCGCTTGAGCTCGGCGAAGATTCGCTCCGTCGCCACCCCGGCGAGCGCGACAGCCGCGGCGCGCGCCGCCACGCCGGTGGCGGCCTCGACCTCGAGCTCGAGCTCGGCGGCGATGCGCGGAAGGCGCAGGGTGCGCAGCGGATCCGCCGCGAACGCCTCGCGGGTGACCATGCGCAGGCGGCCGGCTTCGAGGTCCGCCCGACCGCCGAACGGATCGACGAGCTCTCCGCCCTCGAGGGGTTCGGCGATCGCGTTGATGGTGAAGTCGCGCTGGCCGAGGTCGTCCTCGATCCTCTCGGCGCCGAGCGGCGTGAGGTCGACCTGCCAGGAGTGATCGCGGGCGATGACCCGCCAGGAGCCGAATGCCTCCGACAGCGGGAACGTGGGTGCGCGCACCGCACGTGAGAGCGCGCGTGCGGTCCTCGCCGTGTCGGCGGCGATGGCCACGTCGAAATCGACCGTCGGCCGGCCGAGCAGCCGGTCTCTGACCGAGCCCCCGACGAGCCAGGCGTCGGTTCCCGAGAGCAGGCCGCGCAGGGCGGCGATCGGGTCGCCGGTGGGGTCGGAGCTCACGCCGGCACCCCGTCGCGATGGTAGTCGCGCGGGACCCGTGCCGAGATCCCGCACACGATCTCGTAGTTGATCGTGGCGATCCGCACGGCGAGGTCCTCGGCGCTCTGGTGCTCGGACCCGTTGGTGCCGATGATCGTCGCGCGCGCGCCCGGCGTGACCCTGGCTCCGTCCGTGACCTCGACCGTGATGTTGTCCATGCTCACCGCGCCGACCACG
>DATCEM010000268.1:0-3761 GCA_036510175.1 Solirubrobacteraceae bacterium
CGTAGCACCAGCGCACGACGCGAGCCACTTCCTCGGCGCTTCCGGGCAGCGCGATGGCGTCCGCCCGGCCTCGCAGGCTGCGGCTCTCGGTCGCGTCGGAGAGATAGGCCCGGTCGCTTCCCGGCCGGACCCCCTCGCCGCCGAGGATCGACCGCAGCTCTCGCTCGATCGTGGCAGTGGACTCCATGCTCGGGTATTGTCGACGCTAGGTGTGCCGGGAAGACTGGTCGGCGTCTCGTCGTCGACCCCGCAGGAGGCAGATGGCCTTTCCCCACACGCCGGACCCCGCACGGACCGCGGTGCGGTAGGCGCATGTCGACGCTCCTAGCCGTACCCCTGTTCGTTGTCTCGCTCCTCGTCACCCTCGCTGCGGCGCGAACGTTCGCGGCCCGCCTCGATCGCCTCGGGATCCGCTTCGGCTTTCCCGAGGCGCTGGTCGGGCTGCTCACCGCGCTGGCCGCCGACGGCCCCGAGATCTCGAGCGCCCTCGTCGCGCTCATCAAGGGCGCCCACAACGTCAGCGTCGGGGTGCTCGTGGGCTCGAACGTGTTCAACCTCGCGGCGATGGTCGGCGTCAGCGCCCTGCTCGCCGGGGCCGTCCGCCTGCCCCGGGACGTGCTCGCGCTCGAGGCGGCGATCGCCATCCTCGTCACCCTCGTCGTGTCGGCCGTTCTCCTGCGCTGGCTCGCACCCGCGGTGGGGTTGGTCATCATGGCCGCCGTACTCGTCCCCTACGTGCTGCTGATCATCCACGGGCCGCCGGCTCGCCACAAGGTGCCGGCGGGGCTCGGCGGGCTCATCGACCGGGTCGCGGGCGCCGTGGCCGGGCGGACGCCGGTCGAGCGCCCCGAGGACGCGGACGCGGACCCTGAGGCGCATCCGGTGCGTGGGCTCGTGCTCCTCATCGTCCTCGACGTCACGCTGATTGTGGTCGGGAGCATCGGGATGGTGCAGGCAGCACTGACCCTCGGCGGCCGCTGGGGGATCTCGAGCGCCGTGCTCGGCGTGCTCGTGCTCGGCCCCCTCACGAGCCTCCCCAATGCGATGACGGCCATCCGCCTCGGGCTCGCCCGGCGCGGATCCGCGCTCGTCAGCGAGGCCTTCAACAGCAACACGATCAATCTCCTCGCCGGCGTCACCATCCCCGCTCTCTTCGTCGGCGTCACCGCGGCCACCCACCTCGGCAAGGTCGACATCGGGTGGCTGGTCGCGATGACCGTGCTCTGCGTCGCGCTGCTCGCACGCCCGCGCGGAGTCGGTCGCGCCGGCGCAGCCGCGCTCCTCGCGCTCTACCTCGCCTTCGTGGCCGCGCAGCTCATCGCGAGCTGAGAGCTCGCGCAGGGTCAGGCGACGCCGAGGACGAGCTTGCCCAGGTGATCGCCCGTGAACAGCTTGAAGCTCTCGCGCGTGGGTAGCCCGACCGGACGCGAGGCGAGCCGGAAGGCGTGATTGACGGCCATCGGGGCCACACCCTACGCTCCGGGCAATGGCGCCACAGGCAGCGACCGTCTCCGCTGCGACCGCGGCGCGTTGACCGGGGACCCGGCCTCGACCTCGCTCTCGGGCGACGCCGTCGCGCTGCGCGATCGCCTGCGCGCGGGCGAGTTCACCTGCGTCGCGGTCGCCGAGGCCTTCCTCGCCGCCGTGGGAGGCGACGAGCTCCGCGCCTGGGCCGCCCTTGACGAGAGCGTGCTCCTCGACCGCGCGGCGGCGCTCGACCGCCTCGGAGAGCAAGCGCGCTCGGCGCTCCCCATGTTCGGCCTGCCGGTCGGGGTCAAAGACAATTTCGACACCGTCGACTACCCAACGGCCTACGGCTCGCCCATCTACACCGGGCACCGCCCCAACCGCGACGCCCGCGCCGTCTCGCTGCTCCGGGCGGCGGGGGCGATGATCGCCGGCAAGACGAAGCTCTCGGAGTTCGCGTGGATGTTCGCCACCGACACCGTCAACCCCCTCGACAGCGCCCGGACCCCCGGGGGATCCTCGAGCGGGTCGGCCGCGGCCGTCGCCGCGGGCCTCCTCCCCATCGCCACCGGCTCGCAGACCGCGGGCTCGATCAACCGCCCGGCCTCCTATTGCGGCGTGATCGGCTTCAAGCCCAGCTTCAGCTCCTTCCCCCGTGAGGGGGTCAAGCTCCTTGCGCACTCGCTCGACACCGTCGGGCTCTTCGCCCGCAGCATCCCCGACCTGCGGCTCGCCGCGACCGTCCTCGCCCCGGGAGACCCCGCGTTCGCGGCGGCGCCTGATCCCGCGCCCGAGGCTCCGCGGATCGCCCTCATGCGCACGCCCCACTGGTCGCGAGTGGAGCCGGCGGCGCAGGCGGCGATCGAGGCCGTCGCGGCCGCGGCCGCCGACGCCGGCGCACGCGTCGAGGAGGTCGAGCCGCCGCCGGGATTCACCGAGCTCGTGGCCGCTCAGCGCACGATCATGTGGACCGAGTCCGCGGTCAACCTCGCGCGCGAGCTCACCGACTCGCCCGAGCTCATGAGCGAGGAGGTGCGCGCGGCCCTGCACGAGGGCGCGGCGATGGGGGCGGAGCGCTACGCCGACGCCCAGGCCGCCGCGGCCGCGCTCGGCCCACCGCTGGCAGCCGTACTCGATCGCTACCACGGGGCGCTCACCCCGAGCTCGAGCGGCGTCCCTCCGGTCGGGCTCTACTTCACCGGCGACCCGCTGTTCTGCCGCGCCGAGACATTGATCGGTGCCCCATCGATCTCTGTGCCCCTGGCGTGGACGGCCGACGGCCTTCCGGCCGGGCTCCAGCTCGTCGGCGCTCCGTCGAGCGATGCGCGCACCCTGGCGTGCGCCGAGTGGCTGCTCGACCGGCTCGCTCCTTAGATCTCGAGCCGCGACTCCTCGAGGTCGAGCTCTCGCACGACCCGGTTCATGACCTCGTTGGAGATCTCGCCGTCGTTGCGCAGCTTGACCAGAGCCTCACGCTGGGCGCCGAGCACTTGCTGGACGAGCTGCTGGTAGGCGAGCGAGCGATCCTCGTAGCCGTCATCTTCGATCTTGCCCGCCATGGCGGCGAACCGGCGCTTGCGGTACTCGTACGCCCGGCGCATGCGGTCGATCGTCTCCTCTCGGGTCCAGTCCGCCTCGGCCAGCGTGTCGATCTCGGCCAATGCCGCCTTGGTCGCCACCAGGCGGGCCCGGATCTCCTCCGCGTCCTCCTCGCCGTCGCGCGTGACCCGCAGGCGACGGATCAGCGCGGGCAGTGACAGCCCCTGGAGCACGAGGCTCGAGAAGATCACCCCGAAGGTGAGGAAGATCACCAGGTCGCGGTCGGGAAACGCCGTGCCGTGGTTGGTCTTCAGGGGCAGCGCCAGCGCGGCGGCCAGGGACACCGCGCCGCGCATCCCGCTCCACCCGATGATCAGCCGCGGCCTGGCCCCGACGCGGCGCAGGCGCTGAGCCGGGCGCCGATCGAGCAGCCGGATGAGGTAGGGGATGGTGAAGAACCACACCAGGCGGGTGACGGCGACCACGGCGCTGACCGCGAGCGCGTAGCCGGCGAGCGCCGCCGCCGAGCGCCCTGTGAGCCCGTTCATCACCGTGCGGAGCTGTAGCCCGACGAGGACGAACAGGCTCGCGTTGATGATGAAGTCGAGGACGTCCCAGACGTAGAAGCCCTGGAGCCGGGTGCGCGCGTCGATGATGCTCGGACCGCGCACGCCCATGTAGATTCCCGTGGTCACCGCCGCGAGGACGCCCGAGGCCCCGAGCAGGTTGGCGGGGATGAAGGCCGCGTAGCCGCT
>DATCEM010000269.1:0-6526 GCA_036510175.1 Solirubrobacteraceae bacterium
GGACAGCGCGACGGTCCGGGCGAACACTCGACCGTACCCGCCGAGGGCGGCTACGCCCTCTTGCATGCGCGCTCCCCCGGAGGAGACGAATCCGACCACCGGCGCCTTGGCGCGGGCGGCGAGCTCAAGCACGCGAACGATGGTGTTGGCGTGCGCTTCGCCGAGCGAACCGCCGACGAAGCTCGAATCTTGGGCGTAGCAGAACACCGGCCGGCCATCGACGAGGCCGGCTCCGCCGACCACTCCGTCTCCGGGCGCCGCCTTCTCGCCCATGCGCTCGGAATGGACTTCGGTACGGATTACCTGCAGCGATCCGGGATCGCAGAGAACGTCAAGGCGCTCAACCGGAGAGAGGACGGTATCGGTACGCGGTACGAGGGCAATGCTCATCGCTTGCCTCCGTCCGTCGTGATCGTGCTTTTCGCCATGAGTTGCACGGTGGCCTAGGAGGGCGCTACAACCAAGCATCCCCAAAGCTGAACCCGACACTCGGGGGGTGTCGCCCTTGGGGGTGGTGTATCACGCAGGTGGTACACTAGCGTGCGGTGCCTGCGACGAATCCGCGCATTCAAGTGACCGTCGATCCCGAGCTCGACGCCGCGCTGTCCGAGTTCGCCGGCAGTTCGCGCTCGCGAGCGGTACGCGACCTCGCTGTTCGTGGCGCGGAGGCGCTGCGCGAGGATAAACGACGCCGGCACGATGCTCTGGCGCTGCTGCGGCGCATCGCCGACGGCGAGGACGACAGGTTCGATTTCTCGGTGTCGGCAGAGCTTCATGCCGCCCGCCGCTGAGCCCTACGGCTCAGGCGCCGCATTGGTGTTCGACACTTCGGCTTGGAACCGCCAGCAGCATGCGAGCGTGCTCCCCCGGTGGCATGCGACGCTCGCCGCCGGCCTGCTCACCGCCTGTCCGCTCGTCGCGCTCGAGCTGCTCGCGAGCGCGCGCGACGAGCAAGCGTTCCGCGACCTCGACCAGGCGCTCGCGGCGCTCGCGCAGGCGCCGATCACCCGTGCTGCCTGCGATCGAGCGCTCGGCGCCTCCCGCGAGCTCGCGGGCGCGCGCCGCCTTCCCGCCGCCGACTATCTGATCGCTGCCGCCGCGGCGGAGCGCGGCGCCGGCGTTCTGCACTACGACCGGCACTTCGAACTGCTCTGCCGCGTGCTGGGAATCGAGAGCGTATTGATCGCTCCGCGAGGCGACCTCGACTGAGCTGAGCCGTCCAGCCGTTCAGCGGGCGATCACGCCGGCCAGCGCGACCCCGAGCGCCTGCGCGCGGGCCAGCGCCGGGGCGGCGCCGAGCGCCTCGAGCGCCGCCGTCGCCTCGCCGAGCACCGGCGCCGCTTCCTCACCCCGGCCCCGGTCGATCAGCCACGCCGCGAGGTCGAGCTGGGCGCGGGCCAGCCAGTAGGGGTAGCCGAGCGTGGCCAAGGCGTCGATCGCCGTCTCGAAGTCGGCCGCAGACCATGGACAAAGCCTATCCGCGAGCCCCGGCCCGGCCATCGACGGGAGGCTGACAATGGTGGTTTGGCGGCGCCCCCCTTGAGGGTAACTGCGCTGCCATGGCGGTGACCGAGGTTTCGGACGAAGCCCTCGCGCAGGAGGCCCTCCAAGCGGAGCGGCGGGCCATCGTCGAGCTTCTGACCCGCGCCTACTGGATGGAGATCGAGACCGTGATGAACTACATCGCCGCCTCGATGAGTCAGGTCGGCGCCGGCGGGCTCGCGGTCACGGCAGCCCTCACCGAGGGAGTGGACGAGGAGGTCGAGCATGCCCGCGCGATCGGTCGCCGCATCCACGAGCTCCAGCACGGCGTCATTCCCGGCACCGAGCCGTTCGCCGGCGATGACCAATATCCCCAGCCGGCCGCCCGCCCCGCCGATCTCGCGACGATGATCGAAGCCGTGGTGGCCGCCGAGACGAGCGCGGTCCGCCACTACCAGCGGATCATCCGCGCGACGGCGCAGATCGACGAGGACACAAATGCTCTCGTCCTCGGGATCCTCCGCGACGAGCAGCGGCACCTGCGCCGGTTCGAGGGCTACCTGCGCGAATATGGGGAATCCGCCGGCGCGGATTCCATCGGCTGATCAGAGATCGATGCGCGTCAGGGCTTCGAGGAAGCCCTCGGTGTAGGTCGGGAACTGCGCCACCATGTCGCGCAGCACGTCGATCGTCGCGCCGGTCTTGATCGCGAGCGCCGCGTAATGGATCCATTCTCCGGCGAGCGGAGCGACGGCCCAGGCGCCCACCACCGCCCGTCGCTCGCGGTCCACCATCACCGATAGCTCGCCGCGCGGGTCGCTCTCATACGTCCACGGGCGCGCGATGACCTCGGGAAGTTCGACGCGAGCGATCGCCACGTCGAGCTCCCCCGCGGTCGCCTGCGCTTCGGTCAGGCCGACGGCGGCGATCTCGGGATCGCAGAAGACCACGCGCGGGACGGCTGCGTAGTCGGCGGCGACCGACTCACCGGCGATGTCCGCGCAGGCGATGCGCGCCTGGTACTTCGCCACGTGGGTGAAGGGGAGCACGCCGGTGACGTCGCCGACCGCCCACACCTGGTCGCCCGCACGGCAGCGCTCGTCGATCTTGATCCCGTCGCCGTACGGGTGGATGCCCACGGTCTCGAGCCCGAGGTCGGCGACGCGCGGGGTGCGGCCCGTCGCGACGATGAGCTCCTGCGTCCGGATTCGGCCGCCGTCGCCGAGGTCGATCTCGCGCCCGCCCTCCTCGGCGCTCACCGCGCGGATCTCCGCGCCGAGGTGGACCTCGATCCCCTCTTCGCGCAGCGCGTCGGCCACGAGCTCGCCGGCCCGTGGATCCTCGCGCTCGATCAGCCCTGCGGCGCCCTCGACGAGATGAACCTCGGCGCCGAACCGGGCCAGGAGCTGCGCGAGCTCGATGCCCACCGGCCCGCCGCCGATCACCGTCACGCTCTCGGGGATCTCGGTGAGCGTCATCGCCTCGCGGTTGGTCCAGTAGCCGGCCTCCTCGAGCCCGGGGATTTCGGGAATCCGGGGGACGCTGCCGGTGGCGATGATCACGCGCGCGGCCACCACCAGCGTCTCCTCGTCGATCTCCACCTGGCCGGGACCGCGCAGCTTGGCCTGTCCCCTAAAGACGCGAATGCCCTCGCGCTCGTAGTCCTCGACCTGGCTCGAGTCGTCGAGGTGACGGATCATGTAGTCGCGGTAGGCCACCGCCTCCTGCCACTGGCGCTCGGGCGTCGAGACGCCCTTGGCCCGAGTCGCCTCCGAGCGCACCTCCACGGGACGCAGCAGCGTCTTGGAAGGAATGCACGCCCAGTATGCGCACTCGCCACCGACGAGCTCGCGCTCGACCAGGGCCGTTCTCAGCCCCTGACCGTGCAGGCGTGAGACGGCCGACTCGCCCGCCGGTCCCGCCCCGAGCACGACCGCGTCGAATCGCTCGTTATCGGGCATGAGACACCCCATACCCACGGGGGCGAGCGCCGAAGCCTAGGCGTCTTCCGGGGGGGCCCCGAAGCTGACGTCGATGTGCTCGCCCTCGATCCGCTCCTCGACCTTGGCGAGCGCGGTGAGGGTCTCCTCGTCGCCGATCGTCGGCGGATCGTGGAGCAGGCTGCGCGGCCACAGCCGTCGCGCATGCACGACGTTGATCTCGGCCGCGTAGAGCGTGGCCTGGGCGCCCAGGTAGAGCCACGAGAGCAGGCCGATGACGATCCCGAAGACCCCGTAGGTCGCGTCGGCGTGGCGCAGGACGTGACCGACATAGATGCCGCCGACGATCTGGAGGATCTCCCACAGCACGCTGGCGACGAGGACGCCCTGCATCAGGCAGCGTGTCTCGACCTGGGCCGAGGTGAGCAGGCGGAACGCGGCGAGGAAGAGCAGGACGTTGAGCAGGAGCGAGACGGCGATTCCCCCGACCAGCGCCAGGGGCCCGCCGAGGCCGCCGGTGACCAGTCCCGAGGCGAGCGAGGAGACCATGAAGAGAACGCCGAGGAGAACGAGCACGCCGAGCCCTCGCACCCGGGACTGGATGAAGTTGGGCCGCTCCTTGAGGGGCACGGCCCACACCCTGTTGAACGCGTTCTGGGTCGCGTTGGTGACCCCGAGGCCGCCCCACAGCGAGCCGGCGATCCCAACGAGCAGCGTGCTCGCCTTACCGTGGAGGGCCTGAATATGACCCTGGATGTCGGTGCCGATGATCGGGAACTGGCCCAGGACGCCGCTCTTGATCGACTTCTGCGCGCTCGGGTCGCCGTGGAGCACATAGCCGAGCACGGTGACGAACACGAGCAGGAGCGGGAACAGCGAGAAGAACCCGTAGTAGGCGATCAGAGCGGCGAGCGAGCCGGCCTGATCATTGGAGAACTTCCGGATCACCGCGAACGGCACCGCGAGCCAGCGGTGCCCCTGCTGGTAGCGGTCGAAGGCCTCGAGGCGGGCGCGAAAGTTCATGGCGGTCTGAGGCGTTCTACCCACGATCGGCGATCGCACGCGCTGTGGCGATCGCCTTCATCCGCGCAGCGAACTCTCGACCGCCCGCGCGACCTGCTCGCGAGAGCGGGCCTTCACGGCGCTGCTCAATGCGGCTTGCCAGCGTTCGGGCGCCACCGAGGAGCGCTTCAGCAGCCCGAGGTCCTTGAGCACCGCGGCCTGGTCGACGTGAGGCGCGATCTGCTCGGCGCGGCGCTGCGCGGCGATGTGCTGCGCCCGCACCAGCCTGGTGTGTCCTCGCGCACCGGAAAGGCTCAGCAGATCCTCGACCACGAGCGGCACGGCCCGGCGCGCGCACTTCTCCCACGGCGCGTCGGCGGCCGAGTCCACCACGACCTGACGGACGGCTCGCCACCCCTCGTGGTGGGAGTCGCAGCGGGTCACGAGGAAGCGGGCGAGCGCCTCGGCGACGTCCACTGTGCCCGGCTCGGACCCATAGGCATCAAGGTGGCGCAGCGCCTCACCCACGCGCCGCCCGTCCCCGACGGCCCTGGCGAGCTGCAGCGGCGTGCGCCGGGGCTGGGTGGCGTCGCTGTAGATGTCCCTACCGTACTGCGCACTACCCGTTCCCCCAGAAGTTGGTGCCAGCCGATTAGCCAGCAGCGCGCAGGTGCTGGAACGGCCGCCCGTCGCGCAGCTCGCGCACGACGGCGTCGACGAGCCCGTCGCCGTCGAACACGCGGCCGTCGGTGACCGCGGCCACGTGCTGGCGCTTGCTCTGGATCAGGCGCGCCATCGTCTCGTCGATCGTCCCCGCCGCGAGCAGGTACCACGCCGTGACCGCGTCGTGTTGCCCGATTCGGTGGCAGAGATCCTCGGCCTGGTCGTGCATGGCCGGCGTCCATTCGAGCTCCAGGAAGGCCACGTTCGAGGCTCGCGTCAACGTGATCCCCTGAGCCGCGACCCGGGTGGCGCCGACGATGAGCTTGGGGCCGCTCGGATCCTGGAAGGCCGCGATCGACGCCTCGCGCTCGCGCAGCGAGTCAGCGCCCAGGAGGTGCAGCGCCTCGGGGAATCGCCGGGTCACCGCCTCCTGCACCTCGACGTGGCGCGCGAAGACCACGAGCGGCTCCCCGGAGACGAGGAAGTCGTCGATCCACGCGATCGCCGCCGCGAGCTTGCCCCGGGCGGCGAGGCGCTGAAGCGTCCCGAGCTGAGCCAGGCGCTCGGCGCGCAGGGTGGCGGCGATCCGCGCGTTGAGCTCGGAGAGATCGAGCGGCTGGGTGCGCAGCCACTCGATCACGTCCTTCTCGGCCAGGCGGTACTCGGCGACGTTGGTGAGCGCGACGGGCACCACCACCTGTCGCTTGGCGGGAAGCTGGGGGAGCACGTCGGCCTTGAGCCGGCGCACGAAGCAGCGGCGGCGCAGGTGCCAGTGCAGGCGCTCCTCGCTCAGGCGGCCGCGGAACTGAGTCGAGAACCGCGCTCCCGAGCCGAAGTCCTCGAGGCGGCCGATCACGCGGAGCTGGGAGATGAGCTCGTCGGCGTGATTAAGTACCGGAGTGCCGGTGAGCGCGAGGCGCAGGCCGTCAGGGGCGACGGCGCCGGCGAGCTTGCGCACCGCCTGGGTGCGCTTGGCCCGCGGGTTCTTGCAGTAGTGGGACTCGTCGACGACGAGCGCGCGCGGCGCCCGGCGGGCGAGGGCGTCGCGGTGGGCGGCGAGAATCTCGTAATTGAGGATGGTGATGTCGCCCCTCGGCGGGACCGCCGGGCGGCCCTCCACTACCACCACCGAACGGTGGGGGAGCCACCGCTCCGCCTCGCGCTGCCAGCCGAGCTTCATCGAGGCCGGGCACACGACGATCGCCGGGTAGGCGCTGTCGGCCTCGAGCGCCGCGAGCGCTTCGACCGTCTTCCCGAGCCCCTGCTCGTCGGCGAGGAAGGCTCGCCGGGCCTCGAGCACGTAACGGACCCCGGCCCACTGGAAGGGCGCCAGTTCTCCGCCGAGCACGGCGGCGGTGGCGGCGATCGGCTCGGCGTGCTCGGCGCGCGAGGCTCGCACCGCCTCGGCCGCCGCCTCGCGCTCGGCCAGCAGCCCGTCG
>DATCEM010000270.1:0-4686 GCA_036510175.1 Solirubrobacteraceae bacterium
GCACGATCGAGGATCCGCTCGATCCCCGGTCGGTCGACGTCCTCGATCGAGATCAGATGCCTGGCGCTCACGCCGCCCCTCCGAGTTCGCCGTCAGGCGAAGTCGCAAGGAAAGACATGGACGTCTTTCCCGTCCCCCCGAGTTCGCCGTCAGGCGAACTCGCCAGCGACGACGAAGTCGTCGCCAGCGCCCCCCGCTCGGCCGCCGGGCCGATCGTCACCTCGTCGCGACCGTCCACCTCCTGCACCCTCACGTTGACCCGCTGGGTCTGCGAGGTGGGCAGGTTCTTGCCGACGTAGTCGGGGCGGATCGGCAGCTCACGGTGGCCGCGGTCGACGAGCACGGCGAGCTGGATCCGCGCCGGCCTGCCGTAGTCGAAGATCTGCTCGACGGCGGCCCGCACCGTGCGGCCGGTGTAGAGGACGTCGTCGACGATGACGATCGTCCGTCCGTCGATGGGGAAGTCGAGGTGGGTCGAGTGCACGACCGGCGCGCTGGGCCTGATCGAGAGGTCATCGCGGTAGAAGGAGATGTCGACGTCACCGAGGGGCACGGGCGCGTCGAGGAGCTCGCCGACAAGCGCGTGCAGCCGGGTCGCGAGCACCGCGCCGCGCCGATGGATGCCGACTATCGCCACCGCCCCCGCGGGGTTCTTCTCGACGATCTCATGGGCGATCCGCATCAGCGTGCGGCGCATGTCATCGTGGTCGAGGACGACCGTGGACTCTGGCAACGTGCTCCTTCTGGCCTCACAGGACCGGGTTAAAGGAACCGACGCGTGTCAGCCTAGCAGCGGACTCGGCGGGTGCCACCGCGGCCTGCGTTCAGGGCCGTCGTCACGCGAGGGCGCGGTAGAGCACGTGCGCCAGGCCCTTGTAGACAACGTCGCGCTCGTAGGCGAAGCCCGATTTCTCCATCACCCGGCGCGACGCCACATTGGTGGGCAGGGCCATGGCGATGACCTGCCCGAGCTCAAGGGTGCCGAACGCCACCGCGGTGCACGCGTCGGCCAGCTCGGTGGCCAGCCCCTCCCCCCAGCGCTCGGGGACGATCGCCCAGCCGGCCTCGATCTCCCCGTCCCTGCCGACGACGCTGTGCTGCAGCCCGCCGCGACCGACCATCGCCCCAGTAGCGCGGTCGCGCAGGAGCCACAGGCCGAAGCCGTAGCGATCCCAGTGATCGACCTTGTCGCAGAGGATGTAGCGCAGCTGAGCGTCGCTCGGCGGCGGCTCCCCCGGCCACAGTGTTCCCGACACCCGTGGGTCGCTCAGGAGAACGGCGAGCTCATCCTCGTGGCGCGGGCGCAGGCGCTCGGCGATCATGCGCTCGGTCTCGAACGTATTGAGGTCGCTCATGCCGGGGTCGGCGCCGAGTCGGAGCGCACGAGCTCGGGGCGCCCCCGCTCGGCGAAGGGGATCTCGATCGAGTCGAAGTCGCGCGGCAGAACGGTCTCGGGGAAGATCGCGCGCGCCTCATCACGGAGCACGGCGGCGGGGTGGCGAGCCGAGAGGTGGGTGAGGGCGAGCATCCCGACCTCGGCCTCGCGCGCGAGCGCCGCCGCCTGGGCCGCCGTCGAGTGTCCAGTCTCGGCAGCTCGCTCGCGATCCTCCTCGGAGAAGGTGGCCTCGTGGATCAGCAGGTCGGCCCGATGGGCGGCGACCCCGAGCGCCTCACACGGCACGGTGTCTCCGGAGATGACCAGCTTGCGGCCTGCGCGCGGCGGCCCGAGGACCTGGTCGGGCGTAACGCCGTTGACCGTGTCCCCCCGCTGGAGGCGTCCGAACTCGGGCCCGGGGACAAGCCCGCGCCGGACCGCCGCCTCCGGGTCGAAGGCACCCGGCCGCTCGTCCTCGAACAGCGCGTAGCCGAAGGACGGCCCGCGGTGGCGCACCGGGAAGGGGGCGATCCGGTATCCGTCGCGCTCGAGCACGTCGCCGGGTTCGAGCTCGATGAGTTCGAGCTCGAAGCTGACGCGACCTGCCGCCCGGAGGGCCAGGGCGACGAGCTCACGCAGTCCGCGCGGACCGTGGACCTGGAGCGGCCGGTCGCGACCCCGGAGGTCGTAGGTCTTGAGCAGTCCGGGCAGCCCGAGCCAGTGATCGGCGTGGAAGTGGGTGATGAACACCTCGGTTAGCTCGGTGAGCCCGACCGACTGCATGAGCTGGCGTTGCGTGCCTTCGCCGCAGTCGAAGAGGATCCGGTCCCCCCCGCGCCGGACGAGCAGCGCCGGCAGGCCGCGGCGCACGGTGGGAACCGAGGCGGCGGTGCCGGCGAAGACGATCGAGAGGTCCATGGCCCGGCCAGTGTGCCAGCACGCCCGGTGTCGGTCGGTCAGATGGGGCGCGGTGGATAGAGCAGCCGCTGGGCTTGGGCCATCAGATCCTCGGGAACGCCGTCGGGGTCGATCGATCGCTCGAGCGCGAGGCCGTTGACCAGCGCCAGGGTGACGAGTGCCCAGGACTCGGCGCCGAGCGGGGTCGAGGTCTCAGCGGCCAGCGCGGCGAGTCCGTCGCGCACGCGGCGGTAACGGGAGGCGAACTGCTCGAGCAGGTCGGGTTCGCGCGCCGCATGGACCCAGAACTCGATCACCAGCAGCGCCCACCGCTGGGCGCGTTCCTCCACCGGCCGCCCGGCGAGCGAGGTCAGCCGCGATGGTCCGAGCGGATGACGGGCGAATAGCGCCCCGATCTCCTCCAGGCGCTGCTCGATGATCGCGTCGACGAGGGTGAGAAAGAGGTCGGCCTTGCTCTCGAAGGCCGAGTACACGGCGCCCTTGGTGTAGCCGGCTTCTTCGGCGATCTTCTCCAGCGTCGTGCCGTGGTAGCCGTCGCGGTAGAACAGTCGCTCGGCCGCCTCGAGCAACTCGCCTCGCGTCAGCGCGGTGCGCTCTGAGCGCGAAAGGCGCGTCCGCGCCATCAGCGCCCCTCGTCCATCGCCTCGAGGCCGAGCATTCCGTCGGTACGCTAACACCGCGGGTATCGATGTGCCGGCGCAGACACGTTGGCGCCGGCGGAAGACAGCGTGCGCCCGGATGCCGGCCCACCGCACGCTAATCTCCCGCCAGCCCAGCGCCCGTAGCTCAGGGGATAGAGCGTCCGCCTCCGGAGCGGAAGGTCGTAGGTTCGAATCCTACCGGGCGCGCTCAGGAAAGCCCCGCAAACGCGCGCGGAGCGGGACTGGTGCCCAACGTTGATGACCGGCCTGCGCTCGGGTACGATCTTTACTTATGACAGAGCCAGTAAAGAAACAGGCGGTTGGCGGTTCGGCTTACAGACGCGGCGCCGGCCAGACGCGTATCTCGGCCAAGCATCAGGTCACGATCCCTCTGAACGCGTTCACGGACGCCGGCTTCAAGCCGGGCGACGCCGTGAGAGCCGAGGCGATCGGCCCCGGACGGGTCGTGCTGACGCGGACCGATGCGCTGCTCGACGAGTTCAGCGGCGTGCTGAGCACCAACGGCGCGTTGCGCAAGGCCGTCGAGCAGCTCCGCGACGAATGGGCGTAGCCCTTCTGGACTCCAACACGGTCATCGGCTTTCTGGACGCCGATGACCTCTTGCACCAAGCCGCAGATGCCGCCGTCAGGGTGGCGGCCACCGAGCACGTTTTCGTCGTCTCGGTGGTGACGGTCGCCGAGCTGCTGACCGGCGCGAAGCTCGGCCACCACGACGAGCGGACTGTACGCCGCTTCTTCGCCCAGACGGTCAGTAGGCGGATCCCGCTCGACGAGCCGGCCGCTGACCGCGCCGCCGAGCTCAGAGCGGCTCACAAGGCGTTGAAGATGCCCGACGCGTTGATCCTCGCGACCGCCGACCTGAACGCCGACGTCGTGCTGACGGGCGACGATCGCTGGCTCAAGATATCCGGACTGACCTGCGAGCTGCAATACATCGCATCGGGGGCGCCGCCGACCTGATGCGGGCCGAGGACCTCTTCGGCCGGATCGTGCAGGACCTCGTCGGCGCGACTGAATTCTGCCCGGAAGTTCTCGCGGCGCGATCTGTTCTACCCGCGCAGATTCGCCGATTTCCCCAGGCCCGCGAAAGTGCAGACGCTGTCACGGGCGGGTGGGCGCCGCTCACCCGGACAAACGCATGCCAACCGACGCAGGGGCCGTTTCCACAAACCCGTGTCGCTCATACAGCCGGCGTCCCGGTGGATCGGCAAACAAGGTCACAAAGGCATCCGGCGGCGTCTTCTCTCGGATCCTTCGCAAGAGCTCCGTGAGGATTGCGTCACCGATACCACGCCTTTGATGGTTCGGTAAGACAGCCATGTCGATGATGTGGAAGTACCAGCCGCCGTCGCCTATGACTCGTCCCATCCCCACGACCTCCATTGTGCTCTCGGCGACCGCGTGGACCGCGTGCCATGCACCGGTGACAGCGGCTGCCGCTTGAGTCTCACTCTTAGGGCTGAGCCCCGCCTGCCGGCGAAGACGCACGTAGTCGATGACCGACGGCGGTTCTAGTACGAGCCGGTAGTCCTCGTGCATGCCGCGATTGTGACTCTCCCTCGTCCAGACCGCTACGCAGCCTGGCTCCGCGGACGATCTCAACCGGTTCAGCAGTCAGCAGACTGGTTTCGCCGTCTGGGTACTCCTCCGTTGCGTGGAAGGGCGGCGGTCGACGGTTGCGATCAGCTGGTCGTCGCAGAGCGAGGAGTTTTTGCCGTTCGGCACGGCCGG
>DATCEM010000271.1:0-5496 GCA_036510175.1 Solirubrobacteraceae bacterium
CGCGCCGCGGCGCGGGGAGAGACCGAGCACGCGAGACGCTGGGACGCCGCCGCCGAGGTGATCAAGGCCGACGTGCTCGACAGCGCGGTCGACGAGCGCGGGGTCTTCGTCGCCCACTACGACACCACCGCCCTCGACGCCTCGGTCCTCCTCATCCCCCTCGTCGGACTGCTCCCCGGCGACGACCCGCGCGTGCGCGCCACCGTCCTGGCCATCGCCGACGAGCTCACCGAGGAGGACCTGGTCCTGCGCTACCGCGTCGAGGAGACCGACGACGGCCTCGCCGGCGAGGAGGGGACGTTCACCATCTGCTCGTTCTGGCTCGTTTCCGCCCTGGTCATCATCGGCGAGGCCGAGCGCGCCCGGGCACTGTGCGAGAAGCTCCTCTCGCTGGCCAGCGACCTGCAGCTCTACGCCGAGGAGATCGACTCCCACACGGGCCGCCACCTCGGCAACTTCCCGCAGGCGTTCACGCATCTCGCGCTGATCAACGCCGTGATGCAGGTCATCGGCGCCGAGCGCGGGCTGCCGCCCCAGCAGCTGGCGGTCGAGAGCCAGCGCGCTCCGTGATCTGGGGCGCGCCCGAGCTCATCGAGCTGGGGGCCCTCGGCCTCGGGGCGGGTGCCCTCAATGCCGCCGCGGGTGGAGGTTCGCTGCTCACCTTTCCCGCCCTCGTCGCCTTCGGCCTGCCGCCGCTCACCGCGAACCTCTCGAACACCGTGGCCCAGTGCCCGGGCTATATCGCGATCGTCCACGGTTACCGCCCCGAGCTCGTTGGCACGCGGCGCCGGGTCGTCGAGCTCCTGCCGGCTGTCGTGCTCGGCGGCGCCGCCGGCGTGACGACGCTCGAGCTGGCGTCCCCCTCGACCTTCCGCGCCGTCGTCCCCGCGCTGGTCATCCTCGCCTGCGTGCTCCTGGCCGTTCAGCCGCGGATCACCCGGATGCTCTCCGAGCGACCCTCCGCCCGCGCCCAGCGGGCCGGACTCCACGTCGCGGTGGCGGTCGCCTGCGCCTACACGGCGTACTTCGGCGCCGCCGCCGGCGTGCTCCTGCTCGCCATTCTCGCGGTCTTCCTCATCGACAGCGTCCAGCGCCTGAACGCGCTCAACCGGCTGCTCATCATGATCGTGAACGTCCTCGCCGCCGTCCTCTTCATCGCGCTCGGGCCCGTGAGCTGGCCGGCGATCGCCGTCCTCGCCCCAACGACGATGATCGGCGGGCGGGCGGGCGTCTCGGTCGTGCGCCGGCTCGGCTCCGAGACCCTGCGCGCCATCGTCCTGCTCCTCGGCGTGGCGGCGAGTGCGTACCTCGTCGCTACCTCGTGGTGAGAACGGGCTTTACCCGAACGTGATCACGCTGCGGATCCCGTCCTGGCGCTCCATGAGCTCGAAGCCGTGGTTGACCTCATCCAGGGTTAGCCGGTGTGAGACGAACGGGTCGACGTCGATATCACCGTCGAGGTAGCGCTGCACGAGCTGAGGCACCTGATCGCGTCCCTTGACGCCGCCGAACGACGAGCCGCACACCCGACGGCCGGTGATCAGGTACCGGGGAATGATGTCGAGGGTTTCTCCCTTGCCGGCCACCCCGGCGACGGTGCACAGCCCCCACCCCATGCGCGCCGCCTCGACCGCCTGGCGCATGACGTTGACGAGCCCGGTTGCCTCGAACGTGTAGTCGGCGCCGAACCCGCCGGTCTCCTCGAGCACGCGCTCCACCGTGTCCGGTCCGCCGATCCACGTGTCCGTCGCGCCCTGACCACGCGCAAGCTCGAGCCGCTGCTCGGCCAAATCCACGCAGATGATCCGCTCCGCCCCCTGGAGCCGGCAGCCGGCGACCGCACCCAGTCCCACCATCCCGGCGCCGAAGACCACGCACGTCGACCCCGCCTGCACCCGGGCGGTGAACATCGCCGCCCCCAAGCCGGTCGAGAGACCGCAGGCAAACAGGCATGCGTGGTCGGGCGGCGCGTCATCCGAGACGTGGGCCAGCGCGATCTCGGGCATCACCGTGTACTCGGCGAACGTGCTCGTCCCCATGAAATGCCGGATCGGCTCGCCGTCCCGCGCGAGCCGCGTCGTCCCGTCCGGCAGGTAGCCGCGGTTCTGCTGCTCGCGGATGGCCAGGCACAGGTTCGTCCTCGGGCTCAGGCAGTGGACGCACTCCCGGCACTGCGGCGAGAACAGGGTCACCACGTGATCCCCGGGCGCCAGGCTCCTGACCTCCTCCCCCACCCGCTCGACGACGCCCGCCCCCTCGTGCCCCAGCACCGTCGGCGCGTAGCCGGAAGGATCGACCCCGGAGGCCGTGTACATATCGGTGTGACAGATCCCGCACGCCTCGAGGCGCACGAGCACCTCGCCCGCCCGGGGCTCGGCCAGCTCGACCTCGGTGACGTTGAGCGGAGCGGCGAACTCCTCCAGCACGGCGGCACGGATCTTCACAGCGGGCTCCTCCTTGGCGTGGGTGCTTACCGCACAGTCTGCCCGCTCGGCAGGGGTCGTGCTGCGTTTGGCCGCCGCTAAGCCGTTGGCTCGAGCGGGCGGGCGAGCACGCCCGCGCGACCCCGCAAGAGGATCGCCGCGCCGACCAGGGCCACGGCGAAGCAGGTGATCGCGCCGAGCCCGAGCCCGGCGCGCGCCCCGGCGAAGGCCATGACCCAGCCGATGATCGGGCCGCCGATCGGAGTCGAGCCCTGGAAGGCGACGAACCACAGCGCCATCACCCGTCCACGCATCGAGGGCTCGGCCGAGAGCTGGAGGGTCGAGTTCGCCGTCGACATGAAGGAGATGCTCGCGGCACCGGCCAGGGCCAGGGCAAGGAGCTCGAAGGCGAGGCTCGGCGCGATCGCGGCGAGCGTCATCGCGGCTCCGAAGCCCCCGGCGGCGAGGACAAGCGGGCGCAGGCCGGTCTTCCCCCGCGCGGCGACCACGAGACCTCCCGCCACGGCGCCGAGGCCCATCGCCGCGGTCATGAAGCCGAAGCCGGTGGCGCCGGCGTGCAGCCCGCGACTCGCCATCACCGGCAGCGTGACCTGGAACTCGTAGGTGAGGCAGCCGACAGCCGCCATCATGAGCAGGGGCACGGCGAGCTCGCGGTGCGAGCGGACGTAGCGGAAGCCCTCGCGGAGCTGGCCGGGCTCCCGGGATGTGGGCGGGGTCGGGTTCAGCGCCCTGCGGTCCATCGTGGCCAGCGAGGCGACGACGGCGACGAAGCTCGCGGCGTTGACGAGGAAGCAGACTCCGTCGCCCACCGTCGTGATGAGGATCCCGGCGATCGCCGGGCCGACCGAGCGAGCAACGTTGACGAGCACCGAGTTGAGGCTGACCGCGTTGCGCAGATGCTCGGGACCGACGAGCTCGAGCATGAAGGACTGGCGTGAGGGGTTCTCGAACGCGTTATTGAGTCCGAGCAACACGGCGAGCACGCCGATCTCCCACACCTTGACCACGCCGGTCACGGTCAAGAGCCCGAGCGCGAGCGCCTGGAGCCCCATCGCCGTCTGCAGAGCGATCATCAGCCGCCGCTTGTCGATCCGGTCGGCGATCACGCCGCCGTAAGGGGCGAGGAGGAGCACCGGGAGCGTCTGCAGGGCGATGACGAGCCCGAGCGCGGTGCTCGAGTGCGTGAGCGTGAACACGAGCCACGACTGGGCGGTCATCTGCATCCATGTGCCGATGAGCGAGATCGCCTGGCCGCTGATGTACCGGCGATAGTTGGGAACGGCGAGTGCGGCGAAGGTAGTGCGGCCCGCGCGCTGCACGCGCGTCATCCGCGCCGGCCCTTCAGGCCCTGCGCGAGCTGCTCGAGCACGGGCAGCGCCTGCTCGACCGCGCGGCGATCCTCTTCCCCGAGCGCAGCGAGGGCAACCTCGAGGACGTCGGTCCGCTCCCCGCGCATGCGCTCGCACAGCTTCCGGCCCGCCGCCGTCGCCTGAACGAGCGCGGCGCGCCGGTCGCCCGGGTCACACACGCGCGTGACCAGGCCGGACTCGGCGAAGTCGGCGATGACCCGGGAGAGCATGGTGGGATTGAGCCCCTCCTCCTCGGCGAGCTCCGAGATCCGGATCGGTCCCAGTCGCGCCACCGTGAAGAGAACGGAGATCCGCGTGGGCGTCAGGCCCGCATCGGCGCCCGCCGCGGTCGGCCGCAGGCGCCGCGAAAGCTTCCCGATCGACGCCCGGAGCCGGGCGGCGGTGCCGAGATCGAGGGCGGGCGCTGGCGGTGACAAATGCTCTCCTAAATACTTGCTTGCTGGCAAGCATTAGCCTAGCAGGAGGATCTCGCGGGCGGCAGCCCACCGCGAGCCGCCCCCAACCACCCCGAGCCGTCATCATCTCCGCGCAATGTCACGCGCCAGCCGGTCCACCGCCGGGCCAAGGCCCTTTCGGGGCGTACTCGGCCGACCCGCCGTCATGATCGCCGCCGCGGCGCTCATCGCCGGCTGCGGAGCCGCCGCGGCCGCTAAGACCTCGACCGGAGGCGCCGCGGCGAGCGCGGCCAAGGGCTATGCCAGGACCCCGACCTCCCCCGGCCCGGTCAACCCGAACGCGATCCCCCTCGGAGACGGCTACGTGTCCACCACCCCGAGGGTCGGCTACGTGGATTCGTGTGTAACCAAGTTCACCGGCATCGGCGGTGCCCGGACCGACGGCCCATGGATCGACGCCGAGACGAAGACGTGGAGCGAGAGGACGAAGATCCACGTCAGCGGGATGGTGAGCTGGCCTGACGCGACCTACTCGGTCAAGGTCAAGGGGTCCAAGCGGGTGATCGAGTTCGACGATCTCCCCGTCGATCACACGAGCGGCACCTTCCCGATCCAGAGCAGCGACCCCGCCTACCAGTACGACCAGAACGGCAATCACCTCGCGTCACAGAGCTTCGACTGGACCCTGCCGCTGAACCCGACGCCGGCACACAAGCCTTCTTGCACCCCCGGAGGCCCGATCGGCGTCCTCGACGACGGCGTCGCGCTGTTCAACGCGCTCGACGGCGAGGGCAGGGACGCCGGTGCCCACGAAGTGCTCGACGCCTGCGGCGGGCACCCCGATCCCACCGACGTCTACCACCACCACGACATCCCGCCGTGCATCCTCAGCCGGGTCCGCAACGGAACGACCAAGCTCGTCGGCTACGCGCTCGACGGTTACGGCATCTACGTGGTGAAGAGCGCCAACGGCACCCTGCCGACGAACACCGACCTCGATCGCTGCCACGGCACGACGAGCGTGGTGCCGTGGAACGGGAAGCGGCGGCGGATCTATCACTACGTGGCCACGCTCGAGTACCCCTACGCCGTGGGCTGCTTCCACGGAACCCCGATCAGCGTGGGGGGCGGCGGTGGTAGCGGGCCGCCCGGCGGCGGCGGTGGTCCGACGGGCGGCGGCGGTGGGCCGACGGGCGGCGGCGGCCCGCCCGGCCCGCCCGGCGCCTGACCCCACGCTCAGAAGACGATCGTCCGGCCCTCGTGCACGAGGACCCGGTCGTCGAGGTG
>DATCEM010000272.1:0-8759 GCA_036510175.1 Solirubrobacteraceae bacterium
GCCGGGAACCTCGCGGGCGGGGATGGTCCCGATGATGCCGTCCGGAGCCTGCAGGCCCGAGCCGGTCGTCGTGCCCTCGGTCGCCGGATCGGTGACCTCGGCCGTGTCGGGAACCTCGGGGAAGGCCGCGATGTTGTCGCCCTGGGTGACGGTCACCGTCTGGGTTCCCGGCGCGCCGTAGGCATTGACGGTGAGGCAGCCGGTGAGCTCGGCGCCGCCGTTACCGTCGACCACGGGACCGCTGTCGTCACCACCGGCGCAGTGCAGGGTGATGTTCGGCGTCGCCTCGCTCACGGCGCCCTTCGCGCCGATGTCCACGACCTCGCCACCGGGGGCGCCGGTGAGGTTGGTGAACGGGGCGATGGTCGAGACGCCGATGCTGATGCCCGCGGACGGGTTGCTCTGATAGTTGGGCACGGTGACCGACTGGCCGGCGGCGCCGGTGCCGAGCACCGCGGTGGCCGGACCGGACGGCTGCACTTCGCTGTCGTAGGCGATCGTCCCCTGGACCGGGTTCGTCGGGTTGGGGCCGGCGTCGGTGGGCTCGGTCGCGGGCAGACCGGCAATCGGGTCGCCGAGCGGGTTCTTCCACGTCGGGGTGAAGTTGAGCTTGTGGACGAGCAGGCCCTGGCCGAGGGTGTCGCCGCTGATGCGGTTGAGGGTGTAGAGGTAGTAGGTCCAGCCGATCCTCACGACGAACGAGTGGCCTTCTCCGTTGTCGTTCTGGATCAGGTTGCCGCACACGTTCGGATTGAGCTCGAGCTTCTGATCGACGTAGTGCCAGGTCCTACCGCTGTCGAAGGAGTTGGCCACGACCAGCGACTCGTCGGTGTCCTTGGGCCGGTAGTCGAAGAATCCGGTGAGGACGCGAGGGTCGTTGGGGTTGCGCATGACGAAGGGGAAGTAGTAGGGCGACATGGGCAGCACCGCCCCGGCGGGCTCACGCGACAGGGAGCCGGTCTCGGGGTTGGGGCCGCCGCTCGTGCAGTAGCCCGACAGCGGACCTGGCGTCCCGGCAAAGCCCGTGTCGTAGGGGGCGGGGTTGTTGGTCGCGCCCGCGACATCGGTACCGGACCCCGGGTACACCGAGAGGTTGGGGTAGCTCGTCTGCGTCGCCGCGTCGGCGAACAGGGGGGTGCCGCCGAAGGAGAAGGTGGGCAGCGAGCGATCGTACGGAGCACCGACGGTGGGGTCGCCCTGTGACAGCGTCCATGGCGCCGGGTTCGACGCGGTCCCCGTGACGGTGTCGAGGGCAGGGGTTCCGGCGACGTAGCTCGGGCCCGTGTCGGCCAGCGCGCCGGCGGTGGCGAGGGCCATCGGAAGGACGAGGGCGGCGGCGATGACGGCGCCCGAGAGCGAGAGGAATCGGTGCATGTGGTTGCGGCCTCCGGGAAGGGTGCGTATTGGTCCGCGCGAGACGGATTCGTCATCGCTCGTCGCTGCTCTTGCCTCTGGCCCGGTGCCACCCCGGGCTCGACGACGCGGACAATCTAGGCGCATCCGAGGTGGCAGATGTCACGAATCTGTAACTCGCCGCTGCCGGGCGCGTGAACTGTTCGACGGTCGCTACCGTATGCAGGGCATGAGCGTTTTCTCGACCCTACGCATGTACCTCCGCCGGACCCCCAAGCTCGGCGAGCCGACGGACATCTACGCCCACCGCGTGAACCTCCTCGACGGGAGCGAGTTCAACCTCGAGGATCTGCGCGGTCGGCCCACCCTGATCGTCAACACCGCAAGCAAATGCGGGTACACGCCGCAGTACGGCGGCCTGCAGGCGCTGCACGAGCGCTATGGGGATCGTGGCCTCCAGATCCTCGGCTCGCCGTCCGCCGACTTCGCCGGGCAGGAGTTCGACGAGGCCGAGGAGATCGGCGCCTTCTGCACCAAGAACTACGGCGTCGGCTTCCCCCTGACCGAGTCCATGTCGGTCCGCGCCGATCCCCACCCGCTGTGGCGCGATCTCGCCCAGCAGCCCGGATCCGGGCCTCCGGTATGGAACTTCACCAAATATCTCGTCGGGCCCGACGGGCATCTGATCGCGCGGTGGCCGACGAAGGTGACGCCTGAGGATCCGAAGATCATCCTGGCGCTGGAGGCGGCGCTGGAGTAGCGGCGCACTCGGTTCGTGCGTCGGCGTCGCGTCTCGTCTTCGCGTCTCGCCCGCTGTCTTTTAGCCCGCTTCGGCGAGCCGCTCGGTGAGGCGGCCGTGGCGGCGGCCGGTGTCGGGTGTGCGGGCGGCTCGGGCTAGGACGTCTCGGGTTCCGACGATGACGGTCGCGAGCTTGGCTCGGGTGATGGCCGTGTAGAGCATCTCGCGGCGCAGGAAGAAGGCGCCGGCCGCCTGGTGGGCGACGATGACGGCGACTGGGAGCTCGATTCCCTGGCCGCGGTGGACCGAGCATGCGTAGGCGAGCTTGAGGCGCTCGGCGTCTTCGGGGGGAAGGCGGAAGATGGCTTCCTCGGCGGCGAGGATGAGTGCTGCCTCTTCGTCCTCGCGCGCGTCGGCGGCGGTGACCTCGTCGATAAGGCGGAGCATCGTCCCGTTCATCAGGCCGAGATCGTGGAGATTGCGTCCCGTGAGCATCAGCTTGTCGCCGAGTCGCAGCCGGCCGCCGCGCACCGGGGGGCCATCGGGGTTCAGCGCCTCGCGTAGCGCGGCGTTCAGGCGATCGATCCCCAGCTCGCCGCGGTAGACGGGGGCGAAGACCTGAATGTCCCTGATCGGGTCGATCCCGTAGTGCGCGGGCAGCCGCCTGGAGACCAGGTCGACGATCTCCCCGCGTGCCTCGGCCGGGTCGCTGCGCTCGATGAGGAAGAGGTCGCGGCGCATATCGCCGCTCGCCGTGAAATCAGGGGCCTCACCGCGACGGATCGCGTGCGCTCCCTGGACGATCATGCTGCCCGCGGCCTGCCGGAAGATGTGGGTCAGTCGCGCGGTCGGGACGAGTCCGGAGGCAGCCAGCTCAGCGAACGGCTTACCCGCTCCCACCGGCGCGAGCTGGTCGGCGTCGCCGACGAGCACGACGTTGGTATCGCGCCCGATGGCTCGGAGCAGCGTGAGCAGCAGGTCGAGGTTGGCCATCGAGGTCTCGTCCACGATCAGGAGATCGCAGCGGAGCGGGTCGTCCTCGTCGTGCGTCGGGCCCTCCCCGGGGATCCACCCGAGCGCGGAGTGCACGGTCGAGGCGCGCATCCCCGTCGCCTCGGTCATGCGCACCGCCGCGCGCCCGGTCGGCGCCACGAGGAGGATGCGCGCGCCCCGATCGACGGCGAGCGAGCCGATGGTGCGGATGCTCGCGGTCTTGCCTGTGCCCGGACCACCGGTGATCAGAGAGAGGCGCTCGGTGAACGCGGCTCGGACCCCGATCCACTGCTCGTCGGACAATGTGGAATCGCCTGGCGGCGATTCCATTGGAAGTTCGGTCGTGGGCTCGGGCGGGGGTGGCTGTGTCTGCGCCGAACTTCCGGGCGGAGCTCGGGATGCTGTTAGCTCGGCTGGGGGTGGGATGGGGGTGGTGTTGGGCTCTTGAGGCGGGTTGCGGAGACGGCGGGATGGGGAGCTTTTGAGCATGGCGTGGATGAGCTCGGCGAGCTCGGCCTCGAGCCGGGCGGTCTCGGCGCGGTAGATCCATTCGCCGGCTCGCTCGAGGTCTCCGCGCGCGACGAGGTCATCGACGAACTCCTCGCTCGGCGTGTCCATGCCGAGCAGCTCGGCGCAGGCCGAGAGCAGCGCCCCGAGGGGAAGGCAGGTACTTCCGCTGCGCTCGGCTTCCGCGAGCACATGGAGGATCCCCGCACGCGCTCGCTCGGGGCTCTCGCGGGGGATCCCGGCGGCGGCGGCGATCCGATCGGCGACGGAGAAGCCCACGCCGAAGACGCTGGTCAGCTCGTAGGGCCGCTGGCGCACAACCCGGTGGGCGGCATCGCCGAACTCCCGCTGGATCCCGGTGACCAGGTAGGCGAGGCCGTGCGGGGCGAGCAGCAGGTGAAGGCGGCGCGTGACCCGCAGGGCATCCCACGATTGGCCCGCCTCGCGTGCGCGCCGACTGGAGAGCCCAGCGCGGATGAAGGTCCCGGGGGGATCGCGGTCGATCACCTCGAGCACGGCGGCCTCGCCGTGTCGCTCGAGGAGCCTGGCGGCGCGGCGGGGACCGATGTGGCGCACCCGGACGAGGTAGGCGAGCAGCGCCTGCTCGTCTGACGGGGGGAGCGGATCCGCCTGGGTGACCTTGACCTGAGGACCGAAGCGCGAGTCCTCCTGCCAGGTACCGACGACGTGGGCGCGCTCGCTCTCCTCGAGGTGGTGCAGCGGCCCGACGAGAACAACCTCGTCCCCCGATTCGTCGATCGCCTCGAGCACCGCCCACCCGGTGGCGTCATTGGCGAAGCGCATGCGCCTGACCGTGATCTGCGCGTCGTATTGCATTTGCTGCACGACGTTACCGCGCGGACTGACGGCATCGCGCTCGCCGTGTCCAAGTTGTTTCTCGGAAGTTTCGGGGTAGCTACCGTCTTCCCGTGGCTCGGTCCGGACCCGCGAGCGACAAGCTCGATCGGAGGATCTGCTCGTCGCCTCGGTGCTCAGCTGCTGCCGGGCCGCGCCGCCGTGCCCTCGGTCGCGCTCACCGCACGCTCGAGGGCCTCGTTCCCGATGAGCTGCTGGGAGGCGACGATCAGCGGCTTCACCGCGGCGAGCCCGAGCTTCGCCAGCCGGTCGCCGGCCGACACCCTGGTCTCGCTCACGAGTGCGGCTAGGTCCGCGCCGACCGGCTCCACCCAGTTGGCGAAGAGGACCCGCACCGTCCCGCGGGTCGACCAGCGGCGGAAGTCCTCGGGTTCGTCGAGGATGGGGTAGTCGCGCCGCACGGTCCAGATCCTCCCGACGATGCCCGCCAGGAGGGCGTGCTCGTTCTCGTAGAGAACGATGAACGGCGGCGAGCGGAAAAGCTCGTCATAGGCCATGTCGGCTGGCAGGCCCGGGATGCGCAGACGCAGGAGCCTGCCCAGGCGCCGCGTGTCCGAGACACGGACGGCTTGAGCGGCCGCCCACAGCGCCGCCGGGTCGGCCTCGGTCTCACGGCTGTGCCGGATGCGCACGCTGGGCCGGTCCACCCAGTGGTCGAGGTCCGGTCTCACCGCGCGAACTTGCGAATATTGCTCTCCATGAAGCGCTTCAACGTACTGACGGGCGATCTCGATCACCAGTCCTCACGCGAGGGCTATCGCTGGCGCGGTGTCCGCGGGGTGGGCGAGCAGCTCGGCGCCGAGCGCATCGGCGCCGGCGTTTTCGAGCTCGAGGACGGCGAGCTGAGCTTTCCCTACCACTTCCACCACGGGGTCGAGGAGTGGCTGTACGTGATCGCCGGCTCCCCTGAGGTCCGCACACCCGCCGGCGCGCGCACGCTGCAGGCCGGCGACCTGATCTGCTTCCCGTCCGGGGCCGAGGGAGCGCACACCGTGCGCGGTCCGGGGCGGGTGATGATCCTCTCGGCCAACCGGGCCCCGTCGATCTCCGTCTACCCCGAGTCCGACAAGCTCGGTACCCGCCCGGCGGACCACGGTGATCGGGACCGGCTGAACTTCCGCCGCGCCGACGCCGTCGACTACTGGGAGGGCGAGTGAACGAGCGCCCGACAGTAAACGTCTTCAGCGTCGCGCTCGAAGCCGACGCGAGCGACCCGCCCGGTTACCGGGCCCGCGCGCAGCGGCTCGGGCAGTTGCTCGAGGCCGAGATGCTCGGCGCGACGGTGTACGAGCTCGACCCCGGCGAGAGCATCTGTCCCTATCACTACGAGCACGGCAATGAGGAATGGCTGCTCGTGCTCTCGGGCGGGCCAGTGCTCCGCCACCCCGGAGGCGAGGATGCACTCGTCCCCGGCGACCTCGTGTGCTTTACCGAGGGACCCGAGGGCGCACACAAGCTCACGGCGCCCGGGGATGAGCCAGCCCGATTGATGATGTTCTCGACGGTCCACGACCCGGCAGTCGTGGTCTACCCCGACAGCGGCAAGGTCGGCGTCTGGCCGCCCGGCAAGCTCTTCCGCGAGACCGATGCCGTGGACTACTGGGAGGGCGAGCTCCCGGTCCACGACTGACGTTCCCCGCCGGGCGAACTCGCAAGGGCGCGAAGCGCCCCACTCAGAGAGACGGATCGCCTGACGCCGGAGTCACGGTAACGCTGCCCGTCGCCTGACCGAGGGTCGGGTGATCCGCGGTCACGGTGACAACGCCGTCGCCACCGGGCTCGGAGCGGACGAACGCGCCGCCGACGCCACCGTAGGCGGAGAAGGGAAACGGGTTATCGCCGATGAGAGTGGCCGGCCCGGTCAACGTCAATGTCACGTCGCCACTGGGGTAGGGCCGCTGGTTACCGTAGGCGTCGAGCGCGCGGAAGGTTATCCGCGTCATATCGGTGCCGCCGGCCTCGATCGAGGAATCCTCGACCACGAGTGAGAGCCGATCGCGCGACGGATCGGCGGACATGAGCAGGGAGCTGACCACCTGAGCGCCGACGTAGCCATCGATGCGCAGGTCGGGCAGGAGCGCACCGTCGAGCGTCCCCGGAAGGCCCAAACCGCCGAGGAGCTGGGGCACCCCGACGTTGGTCAGGTCGACGTAGACCGGCGGGTGCGCGAGGTTGGGGAAGTCCTGAGTGTCGGGGATCCCGGTGGCGATGTGCGTGCCGCCGACATAGAGCTCGAGGTGATCGCAGTTGGTGGCGATCATCGTCTTCGGGCCCGGGCCGGCCGGGGGCGAGTTCGGGCCGAAATCCCAGAAGAAGACGGGCAGGATGACCGGCCTGATCGCCGGATCGAGCTGCGAGCGGTAGAACGCGGCGCCGGGCTTGGGCACGCGGAAGGTGTCGAGCACGCCCGGCCACTTGACGGTGTTCCAAATGCGGTTGCCGCCGTTGAGCGAGGCATAGTCGATCCCGGCCCAGCCGAGGAGGCCGGCGTAGGCGGGGTTCGACTGGGCGAGACTGTGTACCTGAGCATGCATTCGCGCCTGGAGGGCGAGCGTCGCCTCGGTGTCGACCCACCGGTAGAGCGGTGCTCCGTCGAGCGCGCCGACGGCCTCGCTGACCAGGTAGGGGACGCCGGGGACGGGAGTCGCAAGAGTCGCGTCGCCCCCCGAAGAGTGGTAGTCGTCGAAGGCGAAGACATCCTCGGTCCACCCCGCCGTGGACAGTGAGTCGAGGGCGCCCGTGGTCTGGCGCGACCCGTCGAGCGAGTAGGCGAGCTCGCGCGCCCTCGAGTACAGCGACGGGTAGTTGGCGGTCTCGTTGAGCCGGGTACCCCAGACGATGACCGCGGGCCGGCTGCGATCGCGGACCACCATGTCATGGACGTTCTCGAGGAAGAGCTTCTGAAAGGCTGCGTCGCCCATGTACTGCCAGCCGGGCGGCTCCTCCCACACCATCAGCCCGATCTCGTCGCAGGCGTCGAGGAAGTACGGAGACTGCGGGTAGTGCGAGGAGCGCACCATGTTGCAGTTCAGCTCGTACTTGATGAGCTCGGCGTCCCGCCGCTGGAGGCGCTGGGGCGCCGCCATGCCGGTGTAGGGAAAGAGCTGGTGGCGGTTGAGACCGAAGATCTCCAGGCGCTCGCCGTTGAGATAAAACCCGCCGAGCTCGAACTTCGCCTCGCGGAACCCGGTCCTCACCGCGACGGTGTGCGGCTCGAGCTCGCGGCCGGTGAGCGTGACCGCGATGTCGTAGAGCTTGGGGCTGTCGGGCGACCACAGCGTCACATCACTGAGCCCGGTGATGGTGAGGATGGCCATGTTCGTCCCGGAGGCGGTGATCGAAACTGCGGTACTGGCCGACCCGAGTCTCCGAGACTCGTCGAAGAGATCGGCGGTGATCTTCACCAGTCCCTGGGGCAAGGTCGCCGCGTCGATGGTCACCCGGATCTCGAGGCTTGGGCTGGCGCTGAGTACCTCCGTCGGCTTGGCGAACACGTCGGCGAGAAACACGTCGGGCACGATGCGGAGCGCGACATCGCGGTAGATGCCGGCGGGCTGGAGATAGTCGACCGACGCCGCTCCGCCGCGTTTCCCGTCCGGAGGCACCTGGCGCCACCTGCCGTCGACAACGACGGCGAGAACGTTATCTCCGGCGCCGATGTGCGGCGTCAGCTCCGCCGACCAGGGCAGGTATCCCCCCTGGTGCCGGGAGATCTCGACGCCCCCGAGATACACCGTGGCGGTGGTCATCACGCCCTGGAAATCGACGAACACCCGACCGCCGGCGACGTCTGCACCGCGAAAGTGCTTACGGTAGATCCACCTGTCCTCCCACGCGCTCGGGTCCCAGTTCCCCCAGGACAGGGGCGTGACCGTATGCGGAAGCGAGACCTTGGCGAAGCCGCCGTCCCCGATGCCGGGGCCCTCCGAGCCGCTCACGTAGGAGCCGCCGAACAGCCAGTCCCGATTGAAGTCGTAGACCCGGGAAGGGGACTCGAGGTTCTGCAACAGCCCCATCCTAGGCACCGCCTGCGCGGTGCTGGCGCTCAGCGCTCCGCCCGCGGCGATCGCCAGCCCGCCGGCTGTGCCGGCCCGGAGAAAGTCCCGCCGTGAAAAGGATCGCCCATCCTGCATCTGGTGCTCTGGCCTGAGGCCGCGACCTCGCGCGCGCGGCCCGTCAGCCCCGGCGCACAAGCTAGCAAGGGCGGTTGGGACGGCGGGGCGGTTGGGGGGGGCGTGGTGCGGGGGGGCGTGTGGTGCGAGGGGGGTCGTGGTGCGGGGGGGTCGTGGTG
>DATCEM010000273.1:0-3107 GCA_036510175.1 Solirubrobacteraceae bacterium
GGGACTTCGGCGCCACGGCTTTAGCCGATTCCACGCACACTACCCTTGAGGGTGAATGTTCTTCTTCGTCCTCTTCATCGTCTGGATCGTCGCCGAGCTCTTCGTGATCGTCAAGGTGGCCGAGGCGATCGGCGTGTTACTCACCATCGTCCTTCTCATCGCGGCGTGGCCGCTCGGAGGGTGGGCCATGCGCTCGGAGGGACGGGCGGTGTGGCGGCGCTTCAACGCCGCGATCGCCGAGGGACGGCCGCCCGGTCGCGAGGTCGTCGACGGCGCCCTCGTGGTCCTCGGGGGCGGACTGCTCATGGTGCCCGGATTCATCTCCGACGCGTTCGGACTCCTGCTCCTCTTCCCCCCGACGCGCGTGCTCCTGCGCGCCGGGATCGTGCGCAACTTCCAGCACCGCCTGGTCGCGCAGGCGGGCCGCTTCGCAGGCCCGTTTGGCGCTCGCGGGCGCGGCGGGCCGAGCGGCGGCGCGGCGGGCGCGAGCGGCGGCGCGGCGGGCGCGAGCGGCGGCGCGGCGGGCGCGAGCGGCGGCGGGGCGGGCGCGGGCGCGCCGTTGGACGTCGATGGCACGGCCACCGAGATAGACCCTCCTCAGCTCCGACCGTGAGCGACCCAGCGCAGACGAGAAGCTTCGCCTTCGGCGAGCCCGACGGCCCGCTGATCGGAACCACAACCGTGTGGGACGGCGGCTTCTGCTCGAGCTTCGGCGCGCCCGGTCGGGTGGAGGGCACCGAGCCCGACGAGGAGTGGCGACTCGCGGGCGATGGCTTCGAGCTGACCTTTGAGCCCGTGGGTGAAGTGGCCGAGCTCGAGCTCGCGGACGCGGGCATCCGCAGCCTGCACCAGCTCGCCCACGTGCGCGGGACGATGGCAACGGACGACGGCGAGCGGGAGGTCGACTGCCCCGGCCAGCGGAGCCTGCGCCTGGGTACGCTCGACGCCAAGCGCTTCGCCGGCCTGCGCGCGGTCTCGGCGTGGTTCGACGGCGAGACCGGGCTCGCGGTGATCGCCGCGCGACCGCGCAAGGCGCGGGGTCACGACACCGAGATCCTTGCCGGCGTGCTCCTCGAGGGCGGCGTCCCCGTCCCGGTGACCGAGCCGCGCCTGTCGAGCACCTACACCGCCGACGGGACCCCGGCGCGCGTCGGCCTTGAGCTCTGGTTCGGCGAAGATGAGGCCGAGCAGTTCGCGCGCCGCGCGGCCGGCGAGTCGATCGGCCGCCCCGCCGTCTGCGGCGACCCGCTCGCGGCGTCCGAGCTGATCGGCTGGCGCATGCGCGGGCGAAAGGGGATCGGCGTCTACGAGCTCCTGCGCACGCGATGAACGGCGTCGAGGCGATCATCAGCGATTTCGGCGGGGTGCTCACCTCGCCCCTCCTCGACAGCTTCATCGCCTACGAGGAGATCTCCGGCATCTCCGTGAAGGAGCTGGGCCACGCGATGGGGAAGATCTGGGAACGGGACGGCCGCCACCCGCTGTTCGAGCTCGAGACCGGGAGGATGACCGAGGCGGCATTTCTCGAAGGCATCGCCGAACAGCTCACCGCAGAGCTCGGCCGCCCCATCCTCCTCGATGGATTCGGCCAGAACTACTTCGATCACCTGCATCCCAACCACCGCCTGATCGACTACATGCGCGCGCTCAAGGAGCGCGGCTACCGGATGGCCATCTGCACCAATAACGTGCGCGAGTGGGAGCCGCTGTGGCGCGCCAAGCTGCCGGTGGACGAGATCTTCGGCGTCGTCGTCGACTCCGCGTTCGTCGGCCTGCGTAAGCCCGAGCCCGAGATCTACGCGCTGACCCTCGAGCGTCTGGGCGTCCCCGCCGACGCGGCGCTCTTCGTCGACGACATCGAACTCAACTGCGACGCGGCACGGGCGCTCGGTATGCACACCGTGTGGTTTCGCTCGACCGACCAGGCGATCGAGGAAATCGAGTCGGCGCTCGCCGCTCCGGCTTAGTTGTCGATTCCGAGCCGATCCCAGCAGTAGAGCTCGAGGCACTCGCCGGCGAGCTGTACGCAGCGCTCGTGCGAGAGCCAGGGGAGCACGGTGTCGAAGGCCTGCTCCTCCCCCACTCCGGCCTCGAACGCCTCCTCGCCACGGAAGCCGGCGGCGATCTTCAGCGCCTCGCGCCGATTCTCGCCGAGGGAGGGGAAGACGTTGACGAGGAACTCCTTGTTGGGGATCGGGTGCCCCACCTCGAGCGACGCATGCCACGCCGCGAGCAGCGACAGGTCGTGCTCGTCGAGGTCGGCCACCGCCTTCGCGTAGTGGGAGTTGAGATCGGGCTCGGGAATCTCGTCGACCCAGGCGCGCACCACCTCGCCGAGGATCTGGCGACGAGCCTCCCGCCCCACCGACTCGGCGATGACGCGGATCGCATTCTGAGGTTCGATGAAGCAGAGGGACATGGGAACGGTGCTCCGCCTTCCGAGGGGGAATGTCGTTGCAGAAGGTAGGCGGTGGGGCGGACGTCTTCGTGGAATACGCCCGAGGCAACGCCCCCGAGGCGTCTGCGGTGGACGCGCAGGCCGTTAGCCGGTTCGGCCCGTGGGGTGTCGGCGCCGCGCAGACTCGGGAGGTCGTGCTGCGAAAGGATTGCCCATTAACCCAAACGCAGCACGACCTCGCCGCGGGCGCCTCGCGTGCTCGATCGAGAGGGTCGAGGCGGTCGTGTGGGTCGTGTGGGTCGTGTGGATCGTGTGGATCGTGACCCCGGCGCCGTGGGCGCGCCCAAGCAGCGCTCGCCGTCCGGCGTGGTGCTCAGACCAGGTCGCGTCTCGGCGGGCCTACAGCCCGAGCGCGGCCCGCGTCGAGTCGAGCGCCGGGGGATCGGGCTCGGCGTCGGGCTCGAGGCCCATGGTGGCGTGGGTCCCCACTCCCCAGTTGTAGAAGCCGAGGTCGAGCGCCTCGAGCGGGAGCTCGGCCGCCTCGGCGAGCTCGGCGGCGCGGCGCTCGAGGAGCATCGTGTCGCCGATGCCGAGCGCACGCTTGGCGGCGATCGTCGGATCGTTGTCGCCGCCGAGGTGCAGCGATCCGGCGCGCAGGTCGTAGACGCCGAGCCGCCCGAGCGTGACCAGGAGGTCGAAGCGGGCGTCG
>DATCEM010000274.1:0-2278 GCA_036510175.1 Solirubrobacteraceae bacterium
GAACCTGCCCTACGTCTGCGACGACGAGCCGCTTCCCCCCGAGATCACGCGCTACGAGCCCGCCGCGGCGCTCTACGGCGGCCCGGACGGACTCGACCTGGTGCGGCGCCTGGCGGGCCTGGCCGACGCCGTCGCGCTCCTCGCCCTCGAAGTGGGCGCGGGGCAGGCGAACACCGTGGCCTCGCTCCTCGGCGATGCCGGATTCGGCGAGGTCGAGCGCCGGCGCGACCTCGCCGGCCACGAGCGTGTGGTGATCGGACGGCGATGAGCGACGCTGAGGACTTCGAGCGCTGCATCTCGGGTGGGGGAGTGGCGGTGTTCCCGGCCGACACCGTCTACGGGCTCGCCTGCGATCCCAGCGACGCCGGTGCCGTGGAGCGGCTCTACCAGCTCAAAGGCCGCCCGCCGGCCAAGCCGGCGGCGGTGATGCTCTTCGACGTCGAGCTCGCCCTCGCGGCCGTCCCCGAGGTCGGGCCGCGGACGCGTGGAGCGCTTGAGCGGATTCTCCCCGGCCAGGTGACCGTCCTGCTGCCCAACCCGGCGGGGTCGTTTCCCCTCGCCTGCGGACCGGCCCCCGGGACGCTCGGCCTGCGGGTACCGCGGGTCGAGGCCCTGGCCGGCGTCCGCGTAGCCGTGCTCCAGTCGAGCGCAAATCTCTCGAACGGCGCCGACACGAGCCGCCTGGACGAGGTGCCGGAGGAGATCCGCGCCGGTGCGGACCTGGTGATCGACGGCGGCGAGCTCCCGGGTACCCCCTCGACGGTGGTCGACCTGCGCCGCTACGAGGAGAGCGGTCAGTGGGGGGTGGCGCGGACGGGTGCGGTGCCGTACCCGGAGCTTGCGAAGGCGCTGAACGCGTAGCGTTGGCGTGCGGTCGGCGCTCGCCGATTCCACTGCTATCGTCGCTTCACGGTGCCCGAGCTGCCACCAGACTTCTTCAACCTGCCCCTCGCGGAGGTCGATCCGGAGATCGCCGAGGTCCTCGCGTCCGAGCTCGCTCGCCAGCAGCGCACGCTGGAGATGATCGCCTCGGAGAACTTCGTGCCCCTGTCCGTGCTCGAATGCCAGGGCTCGGTTCTCACCAACAAGTACGCCGAGGGATACCCGGGCAAGCGCTACTACGGCGGCTGCGAGTACATCGACATCGCCGAGCAGCTCGCGATCGACCGCGCCAAGGAGCTCTTCGGCGCCGAGCACGCGAACGTCCAGCCTCACGCCGGCGCGCAGGCGAACGCCGCCGCCTATCAGGCGCTGATCACCCCCGGTGACACGATCATGGGGCTCGAACTGGCGCACGGCGGCCACCTCACGCACGGGATGCGGATCAACTTCTCCGGCCGCCTGTACAACGTCGTCGCCTACCAGGTCGACCGCGAGACGAGCCTGATCGACATGGACGAGGTCGCGCGGCTCGCCGAGGAGCACCGCCCGAAGCTCATCATCGCCGGCTGGTCGGCCTATTCCCGCCAGCTCGACTTCCCCCGCTTCCGCGAGATCGCCGATTCCGTGGGCGCGTATCTCGTCGTCGATATGGCGCACTTCGCGGGGCTGGTCGCGGCCAAGCTTCACCCGAGCCCGGTCCCTCACGCCGACGTGGTCACCACGACGATCCATAAGACGATCGGCGGCGGCCGTGGCGGGATGATCCTGTGCAAAGAAGAGCACGCCAAGAAGATCAATTCCGCGGTTTTCCCCGGCCAGCAGGGTGGACCGCTCGAGCACATCATCGCCGGCAAGGCGGTGGCGCTACGCATCGCCGCCAGTGATGCCTTTCGCGAGCGTCAGCGGCGCACGATCGCCGGGGCCAAGGACGTCGCCCGCGAACTTCTCGGCGCCGGCCACGGGGTGAACGTGCTCACCGGAGGCACCGACGTCCACCTCGCCCTGGTCGACCTGCGCGAGTCAGAGCTCGACGGTCAGCAGGCCGAGGATCGCTTGGCGGAGATCGGCATCACGGTCAACCGCAACGCCGTTCCCTTCGACCCCCGCCCGCCCGCCGTCTCCTCCGGCCTGCGCATCGGCACCCCCGCCCTGGCCACCCGGGGCCTCCAGCCCGAAGACTTCGTCGAGGTCGGATCGATCATCGCCGCCGCCCTCCAGCCCGGGGAGTTCGATAACCGCCGCACCGAGCTCCTCGAACGCGTCGGCGCCATTGTCGAGCGTTATCCGCTTTATGCGGGGCTTGGGGCGGCTGCGGTCGTTTGAGGGCGTGGGGGGGCGGGCGGGCGGCTCGTGCCCTGCAGCAGGCTGTGTTGGTGGGCGGGCTCTCGCCGCGTGC
>DATCEM010000275.1:0-4230 GCA_036510175.1 Solirubrobacteraceae bacterium
CGGGCGGGCTGCCTGAGCGATCTCGGCCGCCGCGAGGACGCGCTCGCGGCGGTGGAGGAGGCCGTGGTGATCCGCCGAGGATTGGCGCAGGCGCGCCCGGAGGCGTTCCTTCCCGATCTCGCTACTGCCCTGAGTAACCAGTCGCTCATGCTCAGCGGCCTCGGGCATCGCGACGATGCGCTGAGCACGATGCAGGAGGCCGTCGTCATTCGCCGGGGTTTGGCGCAGGCGCGCCCGGAGCTCCTCCCCGACCTCGCGATCGCCTTGAACAACCAGTCGAACAGGCTCAGTGATCTCGACCGCGGCGCGGACGCACTCGCGCAGATGGAGGAGGTCGTCGAGATCTACCGCGGCTTGGTGACCACCCGCCCCGAGTTCCTCCCCGATCTGGCGATCGCCCTAAATAATCAGTCCAACCGGCTCAGCGGCCTCGGACGGCGCGAAGACGCGCTTGCGGCAATCCAAGAGGCGGTGAGCCTGGTCCTGCCCACGCTCGAGCAGGCGGACCAGGTCGTATCGGACCCGAGGCTCAAGCTCGTGCAGGCGTATCTCAGGCGCTGCGAGGAGGCCGAAGGGGAGCCCGACGCCGAGCTCCTTAAACGCATCCAGGCCGTGCTCGTCTCATCGGGCCTGCTCTCGGAAGAGGAGTAGCGCCGGCGCCCCGCGCGCCCGCTCGATGAGAATTCCCACCAGGATTCTTTATAGGTGGCTTAGCGCCGGTTCCCAGACTCGGCCGGAGTGACTACCGAGAGCATCGCGGCAGAACGGCGGGGCGGGATCGACTGGCGGCGCGCCGAGTTCGTCCTGACGCTCCTGGCGTTTCTGGGCTTCCTCACGCTGCCCGTCCGCGTCAACACGATCTACAGCGGCCTGCCCGCGCATCCGCTGTTCATCCACGTCCCGGTCATCCTCATTCCGACGACGGTCCTCGCCGCCGTCATCTTCATGATCAAGCCAGCGTGGCTCTCGCGCTACGGGATCGCGCTCGCGGCGGTGTCGATCGTGGCGATGAGCTCGGTCTTCCTGGCCATGCAGGCCGGCGCCGCGCTGCGCGGAGACCTGAATCTTCAGGGGCAGGCCGCCAGCCTGATCTCCCAGCACTCGCATGCTGCGCACATCCTCGCGATCGTCTACGTCGCCTTCACCGCGACGCTCATCGTTACCTTTGCCGCGCGGCGGATCTCCGGGGGGTTGCCGACCGGCCTGGGGATCGTCGACCGCCTGCTCTCACCCAAGCCGGTGTTCGCAATGCTGCGCATCGCCCTCGTGGCACTGTCGATCGGCGCCGGCTACATGTGCTTCCGCACCGGCGATCTCGGCGCCAAGGCGGTGTGGGCGGGACGGATCCAGGCCGGCCACGGTGGTCCCGCCGGCGGTCCGGGCGCACCCGGCCCCCTCTCGCCGCCCGGCGGCGGCGCGCCCTAGCCGACCAGAGGTATAGGACTCGATCTATGTAAGCGGTTCGAGTTCTTGCTTGCTATCTATCTGGTAGGGCGTATCTTTGTAGGCTCTGCTTTCCGCTGGTGCATCGCGAGGGTTTCTGTGAGCGCAACTAGGGTCCGTGACGACGAACAGGGGTCGAGAACCGGGCTGCGGCTGCTCATCCACGATGTCGTCGAGATCGGCGTCGGCGCGCAGACGGGCTTCGCCGGCGGGCGTCTGACCGTCGGCGAGCGCGAGGCCACCGCGCTCTTCGCCCATCCGTCGCTCGCCAGCGTCCGCGTGTCCTGCTGCTCGCCCGGCGAGAGCGTCCGCATCATCAAGGTTCTCGACGCGGTAGAGCCGCGCTGCAAGGGCGACGGGGGAGACGTGTTCCCGGGACTCCTCGGAACGGCCCAGCTCCGCGGCCGCGGCGAGACCCACGTGCTGCGGGGCGCGGCGGTTCTCAGCGCCGGATTCCTCCCCAGGGCACAGGAGGCGGTCTTCCAGATGTCCGGGGCGGGGGCCGAGTTCTCGCCGCTGTCGGGGACGCACAACGTGGTGATTGAATTCGAGCCTGCCCCGGACGCCGCGTGGCAAGACGTCGCCGCCGCGCTGCGCCTCGGCGTGCTGCGCCTGGCCGTGCATCTCGCGCAGGCTGCGGTGGACGCCGCCCCCGACTCGATCGAGGAGCTCGAGCCGCTCTCCTCGGAGTCCTCCGGGCTCCCGCGCGTGGCCGCGGTGACGAACATCCAGACCCAGGGGGCGTTCAAGGACGTGCTCGTGTACGGCAGGAGCATGGCGGGGTCGCTCCCCACGTGGATCGATCCCTGCGAGCTCGCCGACGGCGCCGTGGTGAGCGCACAGTACGGTCACCCCGCGCTCAAGAACCCGACCTTCGTGCACCAGAACAATCCCGTGGTCGCCGCCCTGCGGGCCAGCGATGAGGTCGAGCTGGCGGGCGTCATCCTCTGCCCCGAGCCCGTGTCCGAGAAGGAGAAGCGGCTCGTCTCCGAGCACGCGGCCAGGCTCTGTGCCGCGCTCGGCCTCGACGGCGCCATCGTCACCAAGGAGGGCGGCGGCAACGCCGACGGCGATGTCGCGCTCAAGCTCGACGCGCTCGAGGACATCGGGATCCTCGCGGTCGGGCTGTTCGCGGAGATGGCGGGCCGCGACGGAACCGCGCCTGGACTCGTCGTCGCTCCGGCCCGGGCGACCGCATTGATCTCGACCGGGAATTACGATGAGCTCGTCGCGCTCGGGGCGACCGATCGCGCCCTCGGCGGCGAGCGGCTGGGTATCATCGACGCCGCTGCGGCCGACGAGCTCGAGCTTCCGATCGCGGCGATCTACGGCTCGCTGAACCCGCTCGGCTGGAACCGCGTCACCTGCGCGGTGGAGGCGTGATGCGCATCGTCCACTACGTCAACCAGTTCTTCGCCGGGGTCGGGGGCGAGGAGGCGGCGGGAACGACGCCCGACGTGCGCGAGGGCGCGGTCGGTCCCGGGCGGGCCCTGGTGGCGCAGCTCGGATCCGAGTACGAGATCGTCGCCACCGTGTTCTGCGGCGACGACTACGCCGCCTCGGACGCGTCCGCCACCGAGGAGCTGCTCGAGCTCGTGCGTGAAGCCTCGCCCGACCTGCTCGTCGCCGGCCCCGCCTTCACCAGCGGTCGCTACGGCCTGGCGTGTGCGCGCCTGGCCGCCGCGTCGGTCCGCGCGGGCATTCCTGCGGTGGCCGCCATGCACCCCGAGAACCCGGGCGTCGAGGAGGCCGCACCCGCACCGGTGATCGAGAGCGGAAAGATCGGCCGGGAGATGCGCGCCTCGCTGCAGCGGCTCGCCGGTGCGATCGAGAAGCTTGCTCGCGGAGAGGAGCTCGGCGAGCAGGACGGGCGCGTGGGTCGTCCCCCGCGACATAACCGGCTGGCCGACCAGACGGCGGCGACGCGGTCGGTCGAGCTCATCCTCGCCCGCCTCGCCGGCGACCGGGAGCGCACCGAGGTGCTGCTCCCGAGCTTCGGCTCGGTCACTCCGAGCGCGCCGCTCGAGCATCCCGAGGGCGCCACGATCGCGCTCCTAACCGAGGGCGCGCTCGTGCCCATGGGCAATCCCGACCGCCTCGAGTCCGCCCGCGCGACGCGCTGGCTGCGCTACCCGCTCGATGGGCTCGACCGGCTCGAGGAGGGCGAGTACCAGTCCGTCCACGGAGGCTTCTCCACCGTGGCCGCGAACGCCGACCCGCACCGGCTGCTCCCGCTCGACGTGGCTCGGGATCTCGAGCGCGAAGGGCGGATCGGCACGCTGCACCACGAGTACCTGACCACGGCGGGCAACGGGACCCAGGTGGCGACCGCGCGGAGCTTCGGGGTCGAGTGGGCGGCCGAGCTGCGCCAGGCCGGAGTGCAGGCCGCGATCCTGACAGCGACTTGAGGAACGGGTACGCGTTGCGGGTCAACGCTGAGCAAAGAGCTAGAGCGCGCAGGGATCCCCACGGTGCTCCTGTGCAACCTGATATCGATCGCCATTCGCGTGGGGGCGCCGCGGATCGTGCCCACGCGGGGAATCCCCTTCCCGACCGGAGACCCCGAGCTCGTGCCCGAGGAGGAGCGACTCTTGCGCCGGCGACTGCTTGAGCGGGCGCTCGAGGCGCTCGGCACCGCCGTCGAGGCCCCGACGGTGTTCGACGCGCCCGAGACGCCGAGCGGCGGCGGCTCGGCCGCGAGCTCGGCCGCGACCACGGCCGCGGACTCGGCCGCGACCAAGGCCGGGGCGTCTTGACCCGCCCTGTCGTCTCAGGCGCCAGCGCCAT
>DATCEM010000276.1:0-10540 GCA_036510175.1 Solirubrobacteraceae bacterium
GGGCGCGACTCGATCCGGGTCATGTTGATGCCGCGCGAGGAGAGCTCGGCCAGGCAGCTGACCAACCATCCCGGCGCCTCCGAGCCCGCGCCCCAGAAGACGATCGCCGTCTTCCACCGAGCCCCGGCGCCAACGGACTCAGCGCCAGCCGTCTTCCCCTGAAGCGCCGGCGGATCTGCCTCCGGCGAATGCGCCAATGGAATCGGCGCCAGCCGATTCCACAGCCACACGAACCGCGTCTCGTTGTCGGCGCCGTCCTCGACGCCCGAGCGCAGCACGACGGCGCCGTAGCGCTCGGCGGCGAGCTCATTGCCCAGCGCGGCCCACGGGCCCTCGTGGTCGACGAGCATCCTCACGGCGTCCGCGGTCGATGGCGCCGCCATCACCTGTACGCCCGGGAGCTCGGTCCTGATGAATCGCGCGCACTGGCCGCTCGCCTGGGGATGGGAAAGCACCACCTCGATCTCCGCGAGCTCGAGCGGGCCCCGCGCGATCAGGCACTGGCTGATCGGGTGCACCACCTCGCCCACGATCGCCACGTCCTCGGTCTCCATGGCCAGCGAGTCGAGGGTGGCGTTGACCGAGCCCTCGAGCGAGTTCTCGATCGGAACCAGCGCGCGCTCGACCCGACCGTCTTGAACGGCCCTCACCGTCTCGTAGATCGTCGGCAGGGGCACCGCCTCGACGTCTGAGCCCCGCGTCGCGGCGAGCAGCGCCTCGTGCGTGAACGTACCCTCGGGGCCCAGGTAGCCGACGCGCATCGGAACTTCAGCGAGCTTGTGCCGACCGGCGGGACACCGCCGGCTACGCGGTCTCCGCCGCGGCGGAGTCCCCTGCGAGCGCGAGCTTGATCGCCTCCTGCTCCTCGGGAGAGAGCTCGAGCTCGCCCCGGCCGTTACGCACCTGCTTGGCGTAGAGCCGGGATTGGTCGCGATGGTGGATCGAGGAGAGCACGATGCCGGAGGTCGTGGCGTCGAGCAGGGCGATCGACGTCGACTGGCGCCCGGACATCTCTCCGTAGGCGTCGTAGCGTATGAGCGCTCGGTAGGCCACGGCACCATCGAGCCGGCTCTCGGCGACGCCCATCCGACCCTCGAGGCGCTCGGCGGCGTCGGCGACGTAGGCCTGGAGGACCTCGAACTGGCGCTCGAGCGCTGCCGCATGCGCCGGGAGGTCCCGCCGCGTGTCTCCGAGCAGCACCCGCTGATCGGCCCGCAGCCGCCGCAGCTGCACCGCCAGCGCCAAGCTCAGCCCGAGTCCTAGCACCGCCACGCCACCCGCAGCCAGCGCGACGATCCCCACCGTGCTCGTCAGATCATGCACTCCAAAAGCATAGGGGCAAGCCCCCCGGACTAGTCGAACGTCACCGGGAACATCAGCGTGTTGTTGGTCAGGTTCGTCTCGCCGGGCACCTTCTCCACGGTCACCGTGACTTGAGCCGATCCCGTCGAAGGCGCCCTGGGGAGCTGGATCTGCAAGTTGTACGTCTGCCCTGCCTGGGTCGTCGGCTCGACCTTCTGGACGGTGATCGCCGTGCCCGAGGAGGTGGTGACCGAGACCTCAACGGTGACGCCCGTCTCGGTGTTCTCTCCGGTGTTGGTGAAGTTGGCGGTGAAGGCAGGCGCTGGGCTCGCGGGGATCGTGTTGCCGCCTCCGGTCGAGAGGGCGACGCCGCCCACGCTCACCGAGGTCAGCGCGTGACCGCACACGCTCGGGCAGGTTCCCGTGGTGCCGCCCGCCGAGGCGGGCAGCGAAGCGCCGAGCTTGGACGCGATGTAGGAGGGCGTCAGCCACCCGAGGTCGGGGAGGAAGTCCGTGGGCTCGATGGTCTCGCCGTCCACCCCGACGGCGATGCCGGCGGCGTGGAGGGCCGCTGCGATCTGCGGCGCCGTCTGCGTCGTGTAGACGACGTCGGAGGCGAGGAACTCCTGCATGTCGGCGGCGATCGAGGTGATGCCGGTCTGGGCCGTGGACTTGGTCAGGGCCTCCTGGATGCGGCTGGCGATGTCGGAGATCCCGCTGCGTCGCAAGGAGAGCGCGAGCACGAAGTTCTGCTGCGCCGTGGTCACCTGGCTCGGAGCGCTCACGCTCTGTGCCTGCTGGAGCTGGGCCTGAGCGTCGTGACTCGAGTTGTCGAGCTCGGTCTGGAGGTTCTGGACGTTGCTCGAGGACTTGGGCGCCGCAAGGTCATCGAAGACCTGCTTGCCCGTCGCGTCCGACTGCTGGATCAGCGACCCGACCGTCGTGTTGTAGTTCTTCAGGGCGCTGTTGCGCGAGCTCACCTGACAGCTGTGGACGCCCACGGCGAGCACGATCACCACGACGAGGATCGCCACCCCGGCCACCGCCCGGCGAATCATGATCGCTTGCTGTTCGCTGGGCGGACGCCGGCCCGTCCCGGCCGGTCGCCGCACCCGCCGTGTGGGCGGGGGCTCGTCCGTCTCGTCGAAGAACGACAAGGTTCGATTGCTCCTTAAAGAATTCGGAAAGGCCAGTATGACCGGCCTTGCGGCCGGACTTGCAACCACGCAAGCGCTCATGCAGCCCGCACGCGGCGCCCTCGAGGGCCGCCTGCGGGCGGATCCGTCTCCTTATACGACCTCGAAGCACGAGCTGGACCACACACCGTCAGCCGCAGGTGCCGGGCGGGTTATGGAGAAAAGCCCACCGTGACTCGTACCGAGGCCAGCAGCGTCACCCGAGCTCTCGACGGGGACACCGCGGCGACGATTGTCGCCCCGGGTGCCGCACCCGCACGCCGCCGCGCAGAGGCGCCGATCGTGCTCGAGCGCTATCGCCTGCACCGCCAGCTCGGCGCGGGCGGATTCGGCACCGTATGGATGGCCCGGGACGAGAAGCTGGAGCGAGATGTCGCGGTCAAGATCGTCCCCCGGGAGCGGATCGTCGGCGGGCGCTTCGAGCGCGAGGCGCGGGCCGCGGCGCGGCTCGCCCACCCCGGCATCGTCACCCTCTACGAAGCGGGCACCGACGACGACGGCGCCTACCTCGTCTCTGAGCTCGTGCGGGGCTGCACCCTGGGGGAGATGCTCGACGCCGGCCGCCTCTCGGACCGGGAGATCGTCGGCATCGGCATCGCCCTGTGCGACGCCCTCGCCCACGCGCACGCCGAGAACGTGGTGCACCGTGACGTGAAGCCCTCCAACGTGCTCGTCCCCGAGCGGCCGTCGAATCCGGCCTCGGTCGCCAAGCTCACCGACTTCGGCGTCGCCCGCATCGTGGGCGGGGACACGCTGACGAGGACGGGCGATGTCGTGGGCACGGCGGGGTACATGGCACCTGAGCAGGCCGAGGGCCGCGACGTCGGCGCGGGAGCGGACCTCTATGCCCTGGCCCTTGTCCTCTACGAGGCGCTGACCGGGGTCAACCCTGTCCGTACCGGCACCGCCGCCCAGCGCGCACGGCGGCTCGGTGCCCACCTGCCGCCGCTGCGGCGCCAGCGCCGCGACCTGCCGCGCGAGCTCGGTCACGCGATCGATCTCGCCCTGCGGCCCCGCGCCCGGGAGCGGGGCACCGTGCAGGATCTGCGCTTCGCCCTCGCCACCGTGATCGAGCGCATGTCCGATGACCCGGGCGTGGTCGCGCCGGTGTGGCGCCCGCGCGGTGCCTTCGCGGGGGACCAGATCGCGGCGGACGAGCTCGAGGATGGCGCCTTCCGCGAGGACTTTGCCCGCGAGCCTCAGGCCAACCAGCGCGAGGCGCAGGAGCGAGCCCTCGACGCGGCTCGGGGCCTGCCGGGGCGCGGCCCCGGGCCCGCGCGCTGGCCCGAGCGCGGCCTCGCCGCGGTCGCGACCGCCGGGCTCGCCGCTTGGCTGATCGCCAACCTGCTCCCGAGCTCGCCCGTGGCGCCGGTCGCGGTGGCGCTGCTCGCGGGGATGCTCGTTGCCGCCTTGCCCCGCGTCGGCTGGGTCACCCTCGTCTTCGCCTTCACCGTCTGGCTCTCGTTCGAGGGCCGGACCGGCGCCGCCCTCGTCGTCGCCCTGGGAGGGCTGCTGCCGGCCGTGCTCGCACCGTGGCGATCGACCGCATGGGGCCTGCCCGCCAGCGCCCCGGCGCTCGGCGCGATCGGTCTCGCCGGCGCCTGGCCGTCCCTCGCTGGTCGTGCCCGAGGCGCCCCGACCCGCGCGGCGCTCGGCGCCGCCGGGTGGGTGTGGACGGCACTCGGTACCTCGCTCTCCGGTACCGATCTCTATCTCCGTTCACCGCCGGGGACACCGGCGCCCGGACAGTGGCCGGCATCGGTCGGCGCCACTGTGCACCACGTGCTCGGACCGCTCATCAGCTCGGGTGCGCTCGCCCCGGCGCTGGTGTGGGCGGGCGCCGCGGTCATCCTCCCCTGGCTCGTCCGGGGTCGCCGCGTGGCCGTTGATTTCGTCCTCGCGAGCGTGTGGGCAGCGGGCCTCGTCGCCGCTACTTACACCTCGCTGAGGATGGTCCACGGCTCGCTCTCCGGGGCCACGCTGCGCGGTGCGGTGCTCGGCGGGGTGGCGGCGTTCGCGATCGCGCTGGCACCAAGCATTGTCCGAGCGTCTCGCGCGGGGCGGGTTTTCGCGCGAGTTCCGTAGCATCCGGGTGCCCGCAGGGGCGTCCCGATGAGCGTGCTTAGGAGTCTCGAGAGCAAGATCGCCGGCCTCGTGGAAGGCACGTTCAGTCGTGCGTTCCGCTCCGAGGTCCGTCCCGTCGAGATCGCGCGACGTCTCGCGCGGGAGATGGAGGAGCATAAATCCTTCTCCGTCTCACGGACCTATGTGCCCAATGAGTACGTCGTATATCTCTCCCCCCGCGACCGCGAGCGGTTCGCCGACTACGAGGAGGCGCTCACGGCCGAGCTCGCCGGCTACCTGCTCGAGTTCTCCCGGCGCGAGCGGCTGGCCATGCTCTCTCGTCCGGTGATCGAGTTCGAGACCGACGCTCGCCTCGGCCTCGGCGAGTTCGGCATCCAGACCCGTGTCGTGCACCACTCCGAGGAGCTCGACGCCGGCGCGCCGCTCCCGCCACCGCGCGAGGACGAGGATGGGGGAGGCAGGACGATGATTCACGGCGCGGCCGAGCGCGTCTCCGAACCACTCGCCGAGCGCGCGCGTGTGCACCGGAGCACGGCTCTGCTCCTCGTTGACGGGAAGCGCATGGTCGTCGGTCCCGCGGGGGCGACGATCGGCCGCAGCCGCCAGTGCGACGTCGTGCTCACCGACCCCAACGTGTCGCGCCAGCACGCCGAGCTCCGTCCGCGCGGCGGCTCGTGGGTGCTCAGTGATCTCGGCGCGACGAACGGCGTCGTGCTCAACGGCCGCAGGATCGACGCCGCCGAGGTCGTCAGGCCGGGTGACCGGATCGAGCTGGGGACCTCCACGATGACCTTCGAGCTCGAATGATCGCCGCCGTTCAGCTCGAGCCCGTCTCGGTGGCGCTGAAGTTCGGCTTCCTCGCCGTCCTCTATCTCTTCCTCATGTGGGTCGCGGTCAGCTCGCTCCTGGACCTGCGCCGCGGGCCTGGGGGTGTCGCCGAGCGCGGGCCGATGCACCAGCAGGACGCCACCGGCATCTACCCGGCTTCGGCAGGGTTGGCGGACCTCGACGGCGACTTCGAGCCTCGGCTCCAGGTCGAGCAGGCACTCGGGCACGAGTCTGGAGTGGCCTACGACCTGCGTGGTGGCGCTACCCTCGGGCGAGGCGACGTCGAGATCAAGCTCGAGGATCCGTTTGCGTCCTCGCGCCACGCTCGGATCTCGTGCGAAGGGCGTGTCGTCGTGATCGAAGACCTCGGCTCCACCAACGGCACTTACCTGAACGACCAACCGCTTACCGGCCCGCAGCCGCTTCACGACGGCGACCAGATCCGGATCGGCGACAGCGAGTTCTCCTACCTGCAGTGAACTGAATGCTTCGCGCCGCCGATTGGATACCACTCACGCACACGGGCCTCCAGCGCCGGGAGAACGAGGACTCGGTGCTGGCCTCGCCGCCCGTGTTCGTCGTGGCCGACGGTATGGGCGGAGCCCAGGCGGGAGAGGTGGCTTCGAAAATCGCCGTCGACGCCTTCGCCGAGGGTCTCCCCGAGGACGGCAGCCCGGAGGAGCGGCTGGCGGCGGTGGCGCTGAGGGCCAACCGGCGCATCTACGAGCTCTCCCAGAGCGAGAGCGAGCGCGCGGGAATGGGCACGACCCTGACCGCCGCCTACCTGGGCGAGACCGACCTGGCAATCGCCCACGTCGGCGACAGCCGCGCCTATCTCTTCCGCGACGGCGAGCTCAGCCGACTGACCCAGGACCACTCGCTGATGGCCGAGCTCATCCGCCGGGGCAAGCTCACCGAGGAGGAGGCCGCCGACCATCCGCAGCGCTCGATCATCACCCGAGCGCTCGGACCCGAGCCCGAGGTCACCGTCGACACGTGGACCTACCCGGTCCGGGCGGGCGACGTCATCCTCCTGTGCAGCGATGGCCTCACGTCGATGGTCTCCGAGGCGCAGGTGGCGGATATCCTGCGCGCGCCCGGCGACCTCGAGAGAGCTGCGCAGGCGCTGATCGACGAGGCCAACCGCGCGGGCGGGAGGGACAACATCACGGTGATCCTCTTCCGCCTCGAGGAGGTGGGGAGCGCCATGGCCTCCGATCAGCCCACGGTCATCGCGGCACCGGTCGTCCCCTCCCCGGGGCCGGCGTCGCACGCAAGCGGTGTCGCCGTCGCCCCGCCGCCCCGCGCCGCCCGCCCGGCGCCTCTGGCGCGCACCCGGCAACCCCCCACGAACGCCGGAGCGGACCCGCCCCGCCGCCGCCGCGGTCTGCGCTACAGCCGCCCTGTGGCCGCCCTGCTCGCCGTTCTCATCGTCCTCTTCCTCTTCGGAGGCGGCGGTTGGCTGGCCACCCGTCAGCTCTTCTTCATCGGGACGAACTCCCAGGGCTTCATCACCATCTACCGCGGTCTGCCCTACAACCTGGTCGCGGGAGTGCGCCTGTACGAGATCTACTACGAGTCGGGCGTCCCCGCGTCGACGCTGCCCTCCGCCGAGCGCGGTCACGTGCTCGATCATGACCTGCGCTCGCAGGTCAGCGCGCAGAACCTCGTCAATGATCTCGAGCTCGGGAAGGTCCAGCCATGACCGCGAGGCCCTATCGGTGAGCGTGCGCAACCGCGAGTTGGTCGGGCTGATTCCGGCATCTCTGCTCGTCACCGCCGGCTTCGCGGGAGTGTTCATCCAGCGCTCGAACGCGCTCTCGAACATCTCGCTGACCTACGGTGCGGTATTCCTCGGCCTGTGCCTGGTCGGCCACGTCGTCATCCGTGCGACCCTGCCCTACGCGGACCCCTACATGTTCCCCCTGGTCGCGTTGCTCTCGTCGTTCGGCATCGTGATGATCTACCGGATCGATCCGACCGACGCGCGCCAGCAGGCACAGTGGTTCGTCCTCGGGCTGGTCCTCTTCGCCGCGACGATCATCGCCTTCCGCGACTACCGCAAGCTCGAGCGCTACCGCTACACGATCGCCGTTATCTCGCTGCTCCTATTGCTCCTGCCGCGCCTGCCCGGCCTCGGCGACCAGGTCAACGGCGCCTACCTCGCCGTCCATATTCCCGGCGTGTTCGAGTTCCAGCCGACCGAGTTCGCCAAGATCGGCTTCGTCATCTTCCTTGCCAGCTATCTGCGCGACACGCGACAGGTGCTCGTGCTCGGGGCGCGCCGGATCTTCGGGGTGACGATTCCGCCGATCAAGCACTTCGGGCCGGTGCTCGTGATCTGGGGACTGGCCATGCTCATCCTCTTCGTCCTGCACGACGTCGGCTCGTCGCTGATGTTCTACGGCGCGCTCCTCTCGATCCTCTACGTGGCGACCAGTCGGGTGTCCTTCGTTGTCGTCGGGGTACTCGCCTTCGCTCTCGGGGCGTGGTACATCGGCGTCCACGTCCCCCACATCAACGCCCGGGTGCAGGAGTGGCTGCATCCCCTGAGCCCGGCTCTCTACAACGCTAAGCCCGGCCAGCCCAGCAGCTTCCAGCTCGCCAACTCGCTCTTCGCCCAGGCCGCGGGCGGGATGTTCGGACAGGGCTTCGGGCAGGCCACGCTGACCGTCCCCGGGAGCAGCCCCGTCGCCTACCTGCTGCCCGCTCCGAGCACGGACATGATCTACGCCGTCATCACCGACGAGCTCGGCCTGTTCGGCGCCGCCGCCGTCCTCATCACCTACCTCATGCTCATTGCCCGGGGCTTCAAGACCGCGGTGCTCGCCCGCGACTCCTTCTCCACCCTGGTCGCGGTCGGCTTGAGCTCGGTTCTCGCCCTCCAGGTTTTCGTCATCGTCGGCGGCGTGACCCGCGTGATCCCCCTGACCGGGGTGACCCTGCCCTTCATCTCCTACGGCGGGTCGTCGATCATCGCCAACCTCGTCCTCGTGGCCCTCCTCCTGCTCGTCTCCGACCGTGCCCGGAGACCGGCGTGAACGCCCCCATCGCCCGCGTCTTCGCCTTGATCATCGTGCTCTTCGCGCTGCTCCTCGTGTGGACCTCGCGCTGGACGGTGTTCGACGCGCAGTCCCTACGCGACAACCCACTGAACAAGCGCACCCTGATCGACCAGGAGAGGATCGACCGGGGCGAGATCCTCGCCGACGACGGCACCGTGCTTGCGAAGTCGGTTCCGGGCCCGGACCACACCTTCACTCGGACCTACCCGACGGGTTCCCTGTTCTCCCAGGTCATCGGCTATTCGATCGTCAAAAACAACCAGAACGCCGGGCTCGAGCTCTCAGACGGCCAGTACCTGCGCGGGGTGCAAACGGGTATCAGCGCGATCATCGGCCAGCTCGGCGGCGGCACGCAGGTCGGCGACAGCGTTGACACGACGCTCGACCCCAAGGCCCAGCGCCTCGCGCTCGCGCTCCTCGCGGGGCGCGCGGGGTCGGTCGTTGCCCTCGACCCGAGCACCGGGGCGGTCAAGGTGATGGTCTCGCTGCCCACCTACAACGACAACACCCTGATGGGGGCCTCTCAGCTCAACTCCGCCACCCAGTCCGCCGATACGCCCGGATCGACGTTCAAGATCGTCACTCTCGCGGCCGCGCTCGACACCGGTAAGTTCACTCCTGACTCGGTCCTCAACGGCAATTCTCCACGGTTGGTCTCGGGCGTTGCGCTCCAGAACGACAGCAACACGAGCTGGGGTCCGCAGACGCTCACCGTCGCGCTCACGAACTCGATCAACACGATCTTCGCTCAGGTGGCCCAGCAGGTCGGCCGCGCCACGATGACCAAGTACATGAAGCGCTTCGGCTTCTACTCCAAGCCTCCGATCGACCTCCCGCCCGACGAGCTGCTCGCGAGCCGCCCCTACTCGCTGAGCACCGGCAAGGCGTATCCACCGGGCAGCCCGAACGAGGACATCGGCCGGATCGGGATCGGCCAGGGTGGCCTTGCGGTCACCCCCCTGCAGATGGCCATGGTCGCCGGGGCGGTGGCCAACGGGGGGCGGCTGATGGCGCCGCATGTGACCGATCGCGTGGTCAACGCCGATGGCCAGACGGTCCTTACGATCAAGCCCACGCTCTACAACCAGGTGATGAAGGCGTCGACCGCCCAGGAGATCTCGCAGATGATGCGCAACGTCGTCGAGGAGGGCACGGGGCAGCCGGCCAATCTCGAGGGCCTCACCGTCGCGGGCAAGACGGGCACGGCCTCGATCGGCGCGAGCGGATCAGACCTGACCGAGCCGTGGTTCATCGGCTTCGCCCCGGCCGTGAACCCGAAGATCGCCGTTGCCGTCACCATCGACAGGACGCAGGGCGGCTACGGCGGCACCATCGCCGCTCCGATCGCCGCCGCCGTGATGAAGCTCCTCCTCTCCGAGCAAAATGGCTGACCTCGAGCCCGGAACCATCGTCGACGGCCGCTACCGGGTGATCTCGCGCCTGGGCTCGGGCGGCATGGCCGACGTCTTCTGCGCCGAGGATCAGCAGCTCGGACGGAAGGTCGCGCTCAAGCTCCTGCACCACCGCTTCGCCGAGGACCCGGGGTTCGTCGAGCGCTTCCGCCGCGAAGCGCAGGCCGCCGCGGGGCTCCAGCACCCGAACGTGGTCAGCGTCTACGACCGCGGGTCCCACGACGACACCTACTACATCGTCATGGAGTACCTGCCCGGCCGGACGCTCAAGCAGCTCATCCGTGACGAGGCGCCGCTCGATCCGATCCGCTCCATCGACATCACCGTCCAGATCCTCAGGGCGGCACGCTTCGCCCACCGCCGCGGCGTGATCCACCGCGACCTCAAGCCCCACAACGTGATGGTCGAGGACGATTCAGATCACATCAAGGTCACCGACTTCGGCATCGCCCGAGCCGGGGCGTCGGACATGACCGAGACCGGATCGATCATGGGCACGGCGCAATATCTCTCTCCCGAGCAGGCGCAGGGTCATGCGGTGAGCGCGAGCTCGGACCTCTACTCGATCGGCGTGGTCCTCTACGAGCTGCTCACCGGGCGGCTCCCCTTCGATGCCGAATCGGCGGTGACCATCGCCCTCAAGCACGTCTCC